>CAMAWC010000144.1 GCA_945861875.1 Bordetella parapertussis | reverse complement strand
GTCCATAAATCGTCATTCCCGCGAAAGCGGGAATCCATTTTGACTCAATGAATCCACGCTTTAGGTCAAGGTGGATTCCCGCTCCCCGATTAAGGCATTCGAGGACAAGCTTCGCGGGAATGACGGACTTAATCAGAGCTTCCTTAGATATTTTCTTACGGAGATGCAATGGAAAAAAAGAACTTCAATGCCGATATACCTTCGTCGGATGCGCCCTTTAACCTGTGCGTGCGCCATGGCGACCTGATTTACGTTTCGGGGCTGCCGCCGTTTGACGAGGCATTCTCAGCCAGTGTGCGTGAAGCGCGGGCGGGCAAGCTGCCGCTGCCGCCTTTCCCGCCCATGCCCTTCGCCGACCAGGTGCACCTGGTGATGGGCAACATGAAAAAACTGGTGGAAGAGGCCGGCTCCAACATGGACTGCCTGCTCAAGGTGATTGTCTGGCTCAAGGACCAGCGCGACTCGGGCGAGTTCGACCGCATTTACCGCACCTATTTCTCCAGCCAGGAAACCCTGCCGGCGCGCACGCGCATGCAGGCCGGGCGCACGCCCATGGACTGCGGCCTCGAAGTGGAGGCCATCGGTTACGTGCCCAAAGCAGCAAAGGCGAAAGCGGCAAAGCGCACGGTGAAAAAGGCGGTAAAGAAAAAGCCGGCGGTGAAGGGGGAAAAGAAGACGGCGACAGGACGTAGTACTGGCGCCAAACCGAAATCGCGACCACGTCGCTAGTACGAGTTTGTCATTCCGAACGCAGTGAGGAATCTGCTTTTCAAGGAAACAGAAGCAGATTCCTCGGCTTTCAGCCTCGGAATGACAGTGAATTTTGTATAAGAATTTTGAGGAGACAGCAGTGAGCAAAAGCGCAAAGTACGAAAAAGGCCTGGCGGTACGCAAGTCCGTGTTGGGCGAGGACTATGTCAATCGCGCGCTGGCCGCGGCCGATGACTTCAGCCGGCCGCTGCAGGACTGGGTGACCGAGTCGGCCTGGGGCGAGGTGTGGACTGATGAGACCATTCCGCGCAAGACGCGCAGCATGCTCAATATCGCGCTATTGGCCACGCTCAACCGGCCGCATGAACTGAGGCTGCATTTGCGCGGTGCGCTCACCAATGGCGTCAGCCGCAAGGAAATCGCCGCGGTGCTGATCCACTGCGGCGTCTATTGCGGGGCGCCGGTGGCGGTCGATTCGTTTCGCATCGCGCGCGAAGTGTTCGCCGAACTGGACAAGGCCAAGGCCTAAGGTCTGCGGTCCAAGGACCTCGCTCAGGTCGTGGCGACGCTTGTTTCGCGCGAGGACGGGAATGCCAGCGCGGCAAAAAACACGCAGGCGGCGAGTGCGGCAAGGATGTTGAACAGCAGGGTAAAGTCGCCGGTCGCCTTGTACACGCCGGCGACCATCGGCACCGCCGCGGCACTGGCGGCAAAGGACAACACGTAGCGCACGGCGTAGGCGCGCGCCCGCCACTCGTCGCTGGTGTAGCGCGCAATCATGGCGTCGTTGATGGGGATCTGGCCGAAGACGAAAAACATCATCGCCACGGCGCAGGCGAGCATGGCGTAGCCCTGCAGGCTGCCGGCCGCAAGGAGCAGCGGCACCTGCAGCGCCACCACCGGCACGAACACCGCCTTGAGCGAACGCTTGTCCAGCCAGGTGCCCACCAGCAGCTGCGCCATCGCCGCGATCAGGTAGACCATGCACACCAGCAGGCCTATGCCCATGGTCGACTGGGTCAGGGCCGAGAGCCGTTCATCGAACACCTTGGGCATGGATACTGTGGTGGCGTTGAAAATGACGCCGCCGCAAATTGTCGCCACCAGTACCACCACGAACACGCGCAGCAGCAGGCGGCGCGGCAGGCGCGCCGCACCGGCCCTGGCCTTGACGCGCACCGGATCGCCGCCGCGCGCGGCAAGCGCAAAACCGATGCCCGTGAGCATGCAGACGATGCCGGGCACAAAGAACGCCGCGCGCCAGTGCCAGAGGTCGGCAAGCGCACCGGCGATAAGCGCGGCGAGGGCGAGGCCGGTGTTGCCATAGACGCCGTTCACGCCCAGGGTGCGGCCGACCTGCGGTTCGTTGGCCACCAGCATGGCGGTGCCGACCGGGTGGTAGATAGCCGCAAACATGCCGATGAGGCCCAGGCCGGCGCTTAACTGCCATTCCGTTTGTGCCAGGCCGGTGACGATGGAGGCTGCGCCTATGCCGAAAAAAAACAGCGTCATCATGCCGCTGCGGCTCCAGTGATCGGCCAGCCAGCCGGCCGGAATCGAGAACACGCCAAAGGCGATGAAACCGGGCAGTGCAAGGGGAAGCAATTCGCTGTAGGAGCGCTGCCATTCCAGGCTGATGGCCAGCACCACCGTCGGGAAAATCAGCATGAACAAGTGGTCGAAGGTATGGCCCAGGTTGAGGTAGAGCTTGATGGTTTCGCGGCTGGACATGGCGCAAGCTTAAACTACTACTGTTACCATTGCTTGGCGCAGAGAGGTGGCGGAGGTGTACATGAAAGCGATTACCAAGGTGTTCTGGCCCGCCCTCGCCCTGATCGGGGCGCTGGGTCTTGCCACGACGGCCTCTTCGGCCGATGCGCCGGACGCCGCGCAAATGCTGGGCGCCGTGGTCAAGGTGCACAGCAAGTCGATTGAGGATGCGCGCTCCAATGCCACGCTCGGGCGCACGCGCGAGGGCACCGGCGTGGTCATCGACGACAAGGGCCATGTGCTGACTGTGGGTTATATCGTCATCGAGTCCGAGGCCATCGAAATCACCACCGCCGGCGGCAAGACCGTGCCGGCGACCCTGGTCGGCTATGACCATGCCAGTGGTTTCGGCCTGTTGCGCGCCCAGGTGGCCATGGGCGTCAAGCCGATCGCGCTGGGCCAGTCGGCGGCGCTGGCGGTAAGCGAGCCGGTGATGGTCCTGCCCTATGGTGGCCGCGATGCGGCGCTCATCGCCCAGGTTGTGGCCAAGCGCAAATTCAGCGGCAGCTGGGAGTACCTGCTGGATGAGGCGATTTTCACCTCGCCGCCAACCCTCGCCTGGGCCGGCGCCGCGCTGGTCGGTCGCGACGGCAGGCTGCTTGGCATCGGCTCGCTGCTGGTGCGCGACACGGTCGAGGCGGGCACACCGCTGCCGGGCAATATGTTCATTCCCATTGACCTCGTCAAACCCATCCTCGCCGACCTCATCGCCAACGGCCGCGCCGCCGGCGCGGCAAGGCCGTGGTTGGGCCTTGCCACCGAGGAAGTGCAGGGCAGGTTGTTTGTCACGCGTGTCTCTCCGGACAGCCCGGCCGACAAGGCCGGCATCCGGCCGGGGGACATTGTCGTTGCGGTCGGAGCCGACACCGTAAAGACGCACGAAGACTTGTACAAGAAAATGTGGGGGATCGGTGCCGCCGGCGCCGACGTGCCACTCAAGCTGCTGCAGGGTGCCGACGTGCGTGAGGTCAGGGTGCATTCGATTGACCGCTTCGAGTATTTCCGCGCCAAACCGGTGTACTGAATTGCACAGGGAAATGCTGCCTCCCCCGCCGTCATTCCCGCGGAACTTGTCCTCGAATGCTTTAATCGGGGAGCGGGAATCCACCTTGACACGTTAAACGTGGCTAAATAGAGTCAAAATGGGTTCCCGCTTCCGCGGGAACGACGAAGTAGCGTGAAAGAGGAGACAGACTCGCCATGAGCGAGCAACCATGAGCGAGCAATTTAGCGGCACCATGCCGGTGGCCGGGCGGCACAGTTTTGATGCAGGCGCACTGGGAGTGTGGATGCAGCAGCACGTCGCCGGTTATGCCGGCATGCCCGCCGTCGAGCAGTTCAAGGGCGGCCAGTCCAATCCCACCTACCGCCTCGAAGCGGGCGGGCGGCGTTATGTCATGCGCTCCAAGCCGGCCCCCGCGGCCAATCTGCTGCCCTCGGCGCATGCGGTCGAGCGCGAATACCGCGTCATGGGCGCGCTGGCCGGCGCCGGCATCCCGGTGCCGCGCATGCTCGCGCTGTGCGAGGACGAGGCGGTGATCGGCCGCGCCTTTTACATCATGGACTGCGTCGAGGGCCGGGTTTTCTGGGGGCAGTCACTGCCGGGCATGGACAAGGCGGGGCGTGCCGCCATTTACGATGAAATGAACCGCGTCATCGCCGCCCTGCACGCCGTTGATTACGCCGCCGCCGGACTCGCCGATTTTGGCAAGCCGGGCAATTATTTTGCGCGCCAGGTCGCGCGCTGGACGCGCCAGTACCAGGCTTCCGAAACGGAAAAAATTGAAGCCATGGACAGTCTTATCGCCTGGCTGCCCCAACACATCCCGGCCGGCGATGAAACGGCGGTGGTGCACGGCGATTACCGCATGGACAACCTGATTTTTCATCCCACCGAGCCGCGTGTTCTGGCCATACTCGACTGGGAACTCTCGACACTGGGCCATCCGCTGGCGGATTTTTCCTACAACTGCATGGGCTGGCATATCCCGCCCGAGCAGTTTCGCGGCATTGCCGGGCTGGACCTCGCGGCGCTGGGTATTCCGTCCGAGCAGGCTTATATTGAGGCTTATTGCCGCCGCAGCGGGCGCGCGGGTATCGCTTCGCAACATTGGGATTTTTACCTTGCCTACAACCTGTTTCGCATCGCCGCCATTTTGCAAGGCGTAATGAAGCGCGCCCTGGAGGGCACCGCCTCCAGCCAGCAGGCGCTTGAGGCCGGCCGGCGTGCGCGGCCGCTGGCGGAAATAGGCTGGCGTTTCGCCGGGCAATCGGAGCGAATTCGTTAGGGACTCTCTGGAGAAAGCCGTCATTCCCGCGAAAGCGGGAATCCACCTTGAAGTATGGTGTAGATTCATAAGGTCAAAATGGGTTCCCTCCCCGCTTTCGCGGGGACTAAAGGCCGCGTGAACGACGAAGTAGTGGTTTAGCCGGGGCTTCGCAAATCAAAGCAGCAATAAAGGACGTAAAAATGGACTTCGAATATTCAGACAAGGTCAAGGCGCTGCAGGCCAGGTTGCAGCAATTCATGGATGAGCATATTTATCCGAATGAAAAAACCTTCCACCACCAGGTCGCCGAGGGCGACCGCTGGCAGGTGCCGGCGCTGATCGGCGAACTCAAGACAAAAGCGCGCGCCGCCGGGCTGTGGAACCTGTGGCGTCCGGCCGCGCACGGTGGCGACCTGACCAACCTGGAATACGCGCCCTTATGCGAGATCATGGGCCGTGTGCCATGGGCACCCGAGGTGTTCAATTGCAACGCCCCCGACACCGGCAACATGGAGACCCTGCTGCGCTACGCCACGCCGGCACAGCAGGCGCAATGGCTGGAGCCGCTGCTGGACGGGCGCATTCGCTCCGGCTTTGCCATGACCGAGCCCGATGTGGCCTCAAGCGACGCCACCAACATCCAGCTGCGCATAGAGCGCGATGGTGGCGACTATGTTATCAACGGCCGCAAATGGTGGATTACCAATGCCCCCGATCCGCGCTGCGTGATTTTCATTGTCATGGGCAAGACCGATCCCGCCAACGCCAGCCGTTACCAGCAGCAATCCATGGTGCTGGTGCCGCGCGATGCGCCCGGCCTGAGCATAGTGCGTCCGCTGACAGTGTTTGGTTACGACGACGCGCCGCAGGGCCACGGTGAAATGCTGTTCGAGAACGTGCGCGTGCCCGTTGCCAACATCCTGCTCGGGGAAGGGCGCGGTTTCGAGATCGCCCAGGGGCGGCTCGGACCCGGCCGTATCCACCATTGCATGCGCCTCACCGGCCTGGCAGAACGCGCGCTTGAATTCATGTGCAAGCGCGCCAAGGCGCGCGTCGCCTTTGGCAAACCGGTGGCTGAACAGACGGTCACGCTCGAGCGCATCGCCGATGCGCGCATCATGATCGACCAGGCGCGCCTGCTCACCTTGAAGGCCGCCTATATGATGGACAAGGTGGGCAACAAGCACGCCAAGGCCGAGATTGCGATGATCAAGGTCGCCGCCCCGGTGATGGCCTGCAAGGTCATAGACTGGGCGATCCAGGTGCATGGCGCCGGCGGCCTGTCGGATGATTTTCCGCTCGCCGACGCCTACCAGAGTGCGCGCACCCTGCGTTTTGCCGACGGCCCGGACGAGGTGCACCGCAACCAGATCGGCAAGCTGGAATTGGCGAAATATTCTTGATAAGCGAAGTTAACAATTTAATTTTTAATACAGTCATTGCGAGGAGGCGAAGCCGACGCGGCAATCTGGTGGTGTTGCGACGTTAGTCACAAGGACGATGAGATTGCTTCGCTGCGCTCGCAATGACGGAAAATGCTGCGCTCGCAATGACGGTAGAA
>CAMAWC010000143.1 GCA_945861875.1 Bordetella parapertussis | reverse complement strand
GCTCCGGCCGAAATCATCGCCCGCGGCTTTCGCGCCGAGGATGTCAGGCGCGTGGTCGAGTTGATCAAGCGCAACGAATACAAGCGCCGCCAGGCGCCGGTGGGCATACGCATCACCCACCGCAGCTTCGGCAAGGACTGGCGTTACCCGATCACGTCGAAGTACAAGGAAACATACTAAGGGCGGCAGGAAACACAGGGGCGGGGCCGTTTGTCGGCTGAATGCGGCCCGTTTTCGCCCCGCCCGCGCTTCTTGCTATACTTTGCCGCAATCGGATCCGGAGCGTGACATGAAAAAAATCGAAGCAGTGGTCAAGCCGTTCAAGCTCGAGGAAGTGCGTGAAGCACTGGCCGAGGTCGGGGTGACCGGCCTTACCGTCACGGAGGTGAAGGGTTTTGGGCGCCAGAAAGGCCACACCGAGCTTTATCGGGGTGCCGAGTACGTGGTCGATTTTCTGCCGAAAGTGAAAATCGAAGTCGTCGTGACCGAAAAAATGCTCGAGCCGGCGATCGAGGCGATCATCAAGGCCGCGCGCACCGGCAAGATCGGCGATGGCAAGATATTTGTCACCAGCGTGGACCAGGTCGTGCGCATCCGTACCGGTGAGACTAACGAGGCTGCGGTTTAGCCGCGCCGGCCGCCCCGGGTGGCGGGGTTGGTTCGCGTTGCCTAACCACCCGCCTTGAGCAGCACCAGCATCGCCCCGGCCCCGCCCTGATGGTCGGGCGCCTGGCAAAAAGCCAGCACCTCCTCTTTTCGCGCCAGCCAGGTTTTCACTTTCCCTTTGAGCACGGGCTCGCGATTTTTCGAGCCCAGGCCCTTGCCATGGATGATGCGCACACAGCGCAAGCCGCGCCGTTTTACGGCGCCGAGAAATTCGCCCAACGCCTCGCGTGCCTCTTCGCGGTTCATGCCATGCAGGTCGATATGCGCCTGCACCACCCAATGCCCGCGCCGCAGCTTTTTAAGAACCTGCCGCGACAGGCCGTCGCGTAAAAAACTCAGCTCCTCGCCGGTTTCCAGTGACTCTTCCCAGCCGAGGGGTTCGTCGCTGAGCGACTCATGGAGTGCCGCATGCTCATCCAGCAGCGACTGCACCGGGACCGGGGGTGGTGCCGGCGTGGCGCGAAGGATGCGGTCGGGCTTGGGCAAGGGTATCGCACCCTGCACCGCGGCGCGAAACAGGCTGCTGTCCTCGGCGTCGGGAGCAGGCAGGGGTCGCGGAGTGTTCTTTTTTCTCATGACGAGAATGTTAACGGGGAAGAGCGGCAAGTTTGAATCGACCCATCGTGCGCCCGATTGCCGGTAGCTTGCCCTGTTGCTTGTCTAGCCCGGGCTGAGGTTGTCCAGATACTTTTCCGCGTCGAGCGCGGCCATGCAGCCTGAGCCGGCGCTGGTCACGGCCTGGCGATAGATGTGGTCCTGCACGTCGCCCGCTGCGAACACGCCGGGAATGCTCGTCGCCGTGGCGTCGCCCTTGTGGCCGCCATGGCTGATGATGTAGCCGTTCTCCATTTCCAGCTGTCCTTCGAAGATGGCGGTGTTGGGGGTATGGCCGATGGCGATGAACAAGCCCATCATGTCGAGTTTTTCCGTCGTGCCCTTGGCAACATGCTTGATACTGATGCCGTTGACACCTTTGGCATCGCCCAGCACTTCGTCAAGGGCGTGGTTCCATTTGATGGTGACCTTGCCGGCTTTTTCTTTTTCAAACAATTTGTCCTGCATGATTTTTTCAGCGCGGAATTTGTCGCGCCGGTGCACCACGGTGACGTGGCGCGCAATGTTGGAAAGATAAAGCGCCTCCTCAACCGCAGTGTTGCCGCCGCCAATGACCGCGACATCCTGGTTCTTGTAGAAAAAACCGTCGCAGGTGGCGCAGGCCGACACGCCCTTGCCCATGAATTTGGTTTCTGATGCGAGTCCGAGGTAGCGTGCCGAAGCGCCGGTGGCGATGATCAGTGCGTCGCAGGTGTAGACACCGGCATCGCCGATGAGGCGGATGGGCTTTTCATTTAAATGCGCGGTGTGGATGTGGTCGAAGACGATTTCGGTTTCAAAGCGCTCGGCGTGTCGCTGGAATCGCTCCATCAACTCGGGGCCCTGCACGCCCATTGCATCGGCCGGCCAGTTGTCCACCTCGGTGGTGGTGGTCAGTTGCCCGCCGGGTGCAAGCCCGGTCAGCAGCACCGGTTTGAGGTTGGCGCGCGCGGCATAGACTGCGGCGGTGTAGCCGGCGGGGCCGGAACCCAGGATGAGCAGGCGGATATGGCGGGGGGCTTGGGTCATGAAAATAGTCTTAGTGAAGAAGTAATTTGGATGCGAAAACAAGTAAAACAACGGGAACGAACCGCATTTCCAGCCCCGACTTGCTAGAATGCGGCGGTGGCAGGGAAAGATGGCGGATTATAGCGTGCCGTATTCCCGGTAGCCTTGGCAGAATGCTGGATCCCGCCATAGCGCGTTTGTTATAAGCGATTAATTCATATGAATTAATTTTCATGCTGCTGTTGGCTGTTTGTTTCAGGGGAGAAGCCGGTTTTGCGCCGTCCGGTGTTTTTAAAAAAGTTGCCGCTGGTCTTGCTGTGCCTGGGCTTGTGTTGCGCATCGTTGGCGCAGGCGCAACAGGCATCGCCGGCCGACCCGCGCTTCGAAATCCGCCGCTACGTCATTGAGGGCGCCACCCTCGTCAGCGCTGAAGAGCTCGCGGAGATCACCCAGCCGTTCACCGGCAAGGACAAGAATTTTGCCGATGTGCAACGCGCGCTCGAGGCCTTGGAAAAGGCCTTTTCGTCGCGTGGCTACAGCGCCGTACAGGTCGTCCTGCCCGAGCAGGAACTGGAAAAAGGCGAGGTCAAATTCAAGGTTATCGAAGCGAAAATCGGCAGGGTCATCGTCGAGGGCAACAAGAACTTTGATGAAGAAAACATCCGCAGCAGCCTGCCCTCCCTGGAAGAGGGTGAATCGCCCAACACCTTGAGGCTTGCCTACAACCTCAATATAGCCAACGAAAGTCCATCCAAGCAGACCACGGTGTTGTTGCGTGGTGGCACCGAGGAAGGCAAGGTGGACGCGGTGGTGCGCGTGGTGGACGAGAGTCCGCTAAAACTTAGCTTGAGTCTGGACAATTCCGGGACTACACAGACCGGGCTATTCCGCGTTGGAGTTGGCATTCAATACTCGAACCTGTGGAACCGGGATCATGTGATCTCGATGCAGTACATCGTCTCGCCCAGCGACGATAATTCCCCGAATAGGCTGGCGTTGAATAACAGCAACCGGGTATTTATCTTCGGCATGTCCTATCACATCCCGATTTATTCGCTCGGTGATTCGATTGACATCTCGGCAGGGCAGTCCAACGTCAATAGCGGTGTGGTCGGTAATACTCTCAGCATTGCCGGTGCGGGTACTGTCGCTGGAATACGCTATAACCGCCACCTTCCGCGTTGGGGGGAGTTGCAGCACAAACTTGCGCTTGGCGCCGACTTTCGAGCGTACGAAAGCCGGGTGACCCAGGTTGGTGGCGGTCCGCAGTTGGTGCCGGACGTTACTGTGCGTCCAGCCAGCCTCACTTACAGCGGTACCTACCGCACCACGGCCAGTGAGACGAACTTCTACCTGGGTGATTATCTGAATTTTCCCGGGACAAAGGGGGCTGCCAACCAGGATGCCTTTACCGCCTCGCGTGCCGGTGCCGATGCGGCGTACCAACTGCAACGCTATGGCATCAGCCATAACCGATCGTTTGCCAACGACATGCAGTTTCGCGCTAGTTTCTCAGGGCAAATGACCAAAGACAAACTGGTGGCAGGCGAGCAATGGGGTGTCGGCGGCGCCGACTCGGTGCGCGGTTTTACCGAGCGGGAAGTGTCCAACGATTATGGTTACCGTGGTTCGGTTGAACTCTACAGCCCGGACTTTGCCAGTGTCCTCCAGAGGGTGGGTGCCGGCGCCAATACGCGATTGCGTGCCCTTGCGTTCTACGACTGGGGTCATGTGAAACGCATTCAACCAACTGTTCTCGAGGTTTCCCAACAGTCGATAGCGGGAGCCGGTCTTGGCATTCGTGCTGCGGTCGGCAGCAGTTTTTTCCTGCGCGCCGACTGGGGCGTGGTGATCGACCCGGGTGGGCTGCAGGGGGTGGGCTGGGGCCAGGGTTATGTCAGCCTGTCTTACCTGTTTTAATTTTTCTGCAGTAATCTGAACGGGTTGTGTGTGATAAACGTCGTCCCCGGGGGAACCTCCGGCGTGCGCCGGTGTTCTCAATCCTGAACGAAGAGGAGCGCCGGAAACAAAGCCGGACATCGTGCAATTTCACTAAGCGACGATGTCAGCCTTATGACATTGTTTTTCTGCCAGGCCGACTGATGTCGCTGTCGAACCCCGGGAGGGGGTTGCGGAATTGTTGAAAAAAATATCAACGCATTGATTTTAATATTAAAAAACCTCACCGGGCCGCTCTCCAGCGGCGGCTTGAGGTGAGGGCTAGGGGAATATTCTGACGCAAAGCGTGAAAACTGCCGGTTTCTCGCTAAAAATATGACTTTTAACGGCGAATCCGCCTTTAGGCTATGCTAAAATTGTCTTTGATTTGTCAGGGGAAATTGTGATTTTCGACAATACCTGACGATGCCTAAAGGTTTGGCGCGCGTTGCTCTTGCGGGAGGGCGGAGCGCGCTATCTGGAGACGCTTTGTCAACAGTCCTTCATTTTGCCCCCGCATCGCAAGCGCTGCGGCGCAACCTTGTTGCGCTGGCGGTCTCGTCTGCTTTCGCAAACGGCGCACACGCCGCGCCGACCAATCCCACCGTTATTTCCGGCAGTGCTGTATTCAGCCAGGCAGGTAATGCGCTGAATATCACCAACACGCCAGGCACAATTATCAACTGGCAGGGATTCTCGATTGGCTCAGCCGAGATCACCCGATTTATCCAGCAGAACAACCTCTCCTCCGTTCTCAACCGCGTTACCGGCAACGAAGCTTCGGCAATACTTGGGCAACTGCTGTCAAACGGCCGCGTATTCCTGATCAACCCTAACGGCGTATTTGTCGGCGGTGGCGCGGTGATTGACACCGCCGGCTTTGCCATGAGTTCGCTCAAACTGGACAACGCCGACTTCCTCGCCGGGCGCTTCAAGTTCGAGGATGTGCCCGGTGCGGGGAAGGTCGTCAACCAGGGCACCATCAAGGCGGGTGACGGCGGTTTTGTCTACCTTGTTGCGCCGCAGGTCGAGAACCACGGGGTTATCACCTCACCATCGGGCGAGATTGTCCTCGCGGCGGGGAAGACCGTCGAGTTAGTGAATGCCCAAAGCCCGTATTTGAGAGTCGAGCTGACCGCACCGGATAACGCCGCTCTCAACGTTGGCCAACTCATCAGCCAGTCGGGCAAGGTCGGTATTTACGGGACGACCATACGCAACGCGGGGGCTATCAGCGCGAATGGGGCGATGCTCAATGAGCAGGGAAAGATCGTACTGAAGGCGACCAAGGACATCACGCTTGAGGCGTCGTCGATTATTACTGC
Source organism: Bordetella parapertussis (assembly GCA_945861875.1). Lineage (GTDB taxonomy): Bacteria > Pseudomonadota > Gammaproteobacteria > Burkholderiales > SG8-39 > CAITSH01. The sequence goes on along the minus strand of CAMAWC010000143.1, from coordinate 1,131 downwards.
CAATGGGCCGAAGGGCGGGAACGTTACGATTCAGGCGGAGGGCGGGACGCTGTTGGCCGATGGTGTGATTGAAGCCATAGGGGCGAGTGGTAAGGGTGGGGTGGTGCAGTTACTGGGTGACAAGGTCGGACTTGTCGGTGCAGCAAACGTGAATGCTTCGGGGGACACGGGGGGCGGTACGGTATTGGTAGGTGGTGATTACCAAGGGAAGAATGTTGGCGTGCAGAATGCAAGTCGTACCTTCGTGGGGGCGGGGGCGAGCATAAAGGCGGATGGCGTCACGGACGGCGATGGCGGAAAGGTGATTGTCTGGTCTGACGACCAGACCAGGTACTACGGTTCGATTAGTGCCAAGGGTGGGGTGCAAGGTGGAAACGGAGGCTTTACGGAAGTTTCCGGTAGGGCGGGCTTGCTTTTCCGCGGGTCGGTTGACTTGAGCGCGGCGCGAGGGAGCAGGGGAAATCTTCTCCTTGACCCGCTAAATATCGAAGTGGTTGCTGGCGGATCCCAGGTTAATCTGGTCGGGGGAACTGGTGATGACTCGAACGCAAATATTTTCGCGTTTGCTGAAGATCCTACAGTATCGGTTACTTTAACAAGCGGAATTGACCCTGGTGTAATTGTCAATCTGTTGAATACAAGCACGGTCACGCTTCAGGCGCATAACGACATAACTGTGACCGCTGCCATCGACGCCACCGCAAATACCGGTAATGGATTCGGACTTACTTTGCGGGCCGGCCATAATGTTCTTGTCAATGCGGGAATTACGACGCGTGGCGGAACTATCGATATCAGGGCGAATGATTCCGGTGGCACAAGTAACGGAACTGGCACGGCAAAAATAGTCGCTCCGCTAATAACTACGGCGGGAGGTCAATCGGGCGGTCAGGTTCTTGTCACGAATAACGGGAGTGCCAATCCCATTGAGCTCGGTGCAGGGGTAACGACTGGAAATGCCAATGTCGTTTTTTCGGATGCGGTCACGCTTACGAATTCGGTGGCGATCGACACGGGGGCGACTGGTGGGGACATCACCTTCTCGAACACGCTCAATGGGAACAATACGCTGGGGCTGACGGCGGGCACGGGCAACGTGGTGTTCACGGGGGTGGTGGGTGGGACAACGCC
>CAMAWC010000142.1 GCA_945861875.1 Bordetella parapertussis | reverse complement strand
ATGGCGGCGCCGGAGAGAAAACTCTTGCTTGCCGCCCACGCCCATTCGGCGATGACCACGTCCTCGAGCGTGAGCGGCGCGTTGAGCATGGCGTCCCAGCTGCGCTGCACGTGCATGCGCGAAAACGCCGAATACAGTGACTCAAAGGTGGCGCTGTTCATGGTGCTGTAGCAGACGGTGCCGGCGGCCAGAAAGGCAATGTAGGGAACGCCGTCGATTTCCTTGACCATGGCGCCGATGCCGTATCCCAGGCCCAGCATGTAAATCATCGGGTCGGCGAGGTTGCCCAGGATGGAGGGCAGGGCGAGCTTGCGCCAGACAAGGAAGTTGCGCCGCCAGACCGGGACAAAGCGCAGGCTCAGCATAAGCATGCTGTCATTGCGAGCGCAGCGAAGCAATCTCGTGGCATTCGCGGCGCGAAGCGCAATGCGGTGAGATTGCTTCGTCGCTTCGCTCCTCGCAATGACGGGCTGGTTTGTAATTGCGCTTTAGTCACGCAATTCCCTGCCCGTCAGTTTGAGGAACACGTCCTCGAGGTTGGCCGGGCGGTGCAGGTAGCGCAGCGCCGGGCGCGTGGCCAGGTCATCGAGCAGGGCCTGCGCGTCACGGGCGTAGCAGAACACCGTCTCGCCGGAAATTTCCACGCGCGAGGAAAGCTGGCGCGCGATCCCGGCCCAGGCATCGACGCCGTCGCCGTGCACCTCGACCACCTGCGGCTCGATTTGCGCGGCAATCAGCTCGGCCGGGCTGCCCTCGGTGACGATGCGGCCATGGTCCATGATGGCCAGTCGCGAGCACAGGCGCTCGGCCTCTTCCATGAAGTGCGTGCTCAAGAGCAGCGTCTTGCCCTGCGCCAGCAGCCGCCGCAGTCGCTCCCAAATGAGGTGACGCGCCTGCGGATCAAGGCCGGTGGTCGGCTCGTCCATGAACACCAGGTCGGGGTCGTTTACGAGGGCGCGGGCGAGGGTGAGGCGGCGCTTCATGCCGCCCGAGAGGGTGTTGATGCGCGCATCGCCGCGCGTGCCCAGACCGGCAAATTCGAGCAGCTCGGGAATGCGGCTGCGAATGGCCGCCTCCGACATGCCGAAATAGCGGCCATAGACCAGCAGGTTCTCCGCCACGGTGAAATCCGGGTCGAGGTTGTCCAGTTGCGGCACCACGCCGACCTTGAGCCGCGCTTCGCGCGCCTCTTGCGGCACCGGCCGGCCGAGCAGGCTGATGCTGCCGGCGACCGGTGCGGTCAGTCCCAGGCACAAGCGCATGGTGGTGGTCTTGCCCGCGCCGTTGGGTCCGAGCAGGCCGTAGCATTCGCCCGGCCGTATGGAAAAAGACAATCCGGCGACGACCTCTTCGGCGCCATAGGATTTGCGCAGGCCGTCGACCCGCAGTACCGTCGTTGCGGGCCCCGTCGGGGCGATGGTGCTCAACGCCACTGGCCCTTGATGATGTTGCGGATGATGTGCAGGCGGCGGTGAAAAAAATGATCGGCGCCGGGTATCACCACCACCGGCAGGTCTTGCGGCCGCGCCCAGTCGAGCACGTTGGAGAGCGGCACCGTCTCGTCTTTTTCGCCGTGGATGATGATGGTGTCAGCCGGCACCGTGCCCAGTTCATAACTGCGGCTGGCGGAAACCAGGCCGGCGGCAAGGCCGATCAGCACCATGCGCTCGACGCCGATCAGGGTCGCCACGCGGGTCTGCACAAAGGCGCCGAAGGAAAAGCCGGCCAGCGCGACCGGCAGTTCGCCGAACCGGCGCCGCGCCTCTGCCGCCACCGCGACCATGTCATCGGCCTCGCCTTCGCCATGGTCGTGAATACCGCCCGATTCGCCGACGCCGCGGAAATTCGGCCTGATCGCGACATAGCCCAGCTCGGAAAAAACCCGCGCCAGCGTCTGCGCCACCTTGTTGTCCAGCGCCCCGCCGAACAAGGGGTGCGGATGGGCCACCAGCGCGATGCCGCGAGGTGCCGACCCCGGGGCAGGTTCGGGGTGGTCCATGACGACTTCAATCGCCCCGGCCGCCCCCTCGAGCAGCAGGCGTTCCTGCGCGGGCATGGCTAAACTTTCAGGCGCTCGACGACGCGGCCGTTCTTGAGGTGTTCTTCGACGATCTCGTCGATGTCGGCCTTGTCGACGTAGGTGTACCAGGTCTCCTCCGGGTAAATCACCATCACCGGCCCGATTTCACAGCGGTCGAGGCAGCCGGCCTGGTTGATGCGCACCTTGCCCTCGCCGGAGAGCTTGAGCGCTTTGACGCGGTCCTTGGCGTAGGCGCGCAGTTCGCTTGCGCCGTGGTCCTCGCAGCAGGCCTCGCCCTTGTCGCGCTGGTTGCAGCAAAAGAAAACATGGTGTGCGTAAAAGCTCATGGAGGGATCGCCCGGATTGCAAGGCCGTATTTTAACTGTTGGTGTCGCTTTTGGGACCGCCGGATGCGGCCAGCAGCAGGTGGGCGAGCGCGGCAAAAGGCCACAGCCCCGACACGAGGTGGGTGAGGCCGTTGAAATTGAGAAAATTGCCCTGCGGCCAGACTTGCAGCGACTGCGCGAGGTAGGGGTTGGCCGGTGCAAGGTTGACCAGGGCGGTCGCCGCCATCAGCGCCATGCCGGCAAGGGCGAGCTTGAATGGCCGTGGCAGCGTCACCGCCAGCATGGCAAAAACCAGGCCCGCTGCAAGTCCGATCAAGGCGCCCGGCGTCAGCCACAGCAGCACCGCACCGGTGTTGAACAGCACACTGAAGGCGAGGGCGCGCACTACCAGCGCGCTTGCCAGCAGCACGACGACCAGCGAACGCAGCGGCCGGTCCGGCACCACCAGCGCGGCGGCAAACAGCGCTACCGCCAGCAGGTTGCAGGCGGCGACCGCCGCTTCGATGCGAATAAAGGTATCTGCCGGGTAGAGCAGCGCCGGCGGGTCCTGGAAAAGGTGGCGCAGGTCGCCGACGCCAAACAGCAGGGTCTCCGGATCGAGCTGGGTGAACAGCCACAGCCCGAGCAGGGTCAGGCCGAGGTCGGCTCCGCGTCCGGCGAGGAACCAGCGATAGCGCAGTGCCAAGAGCGGGCTTTGGTGCAGCAGCCGCGGTGCCCACAGCGCGCCGGCGAGCGCACCAAGCAGCACCCCCGCGCCGTTGGACAGCACGTCCAGGTTGGAGGGAATGCGCGCCGGCAAAAAGGTCTGCAGCGATTCCATCGCCAGCGACAGCAGCACCCCGGCAAGGGCGGCGACGACCACGGCCAGCGTACCGCGCGCCAGCGGATAGAGCGCCAGCGCGATGAGCAAACCAAGCGGCGCGTAGGCCACCACATTGGCGGCAAGGTCGAAGGCGGTGACGTAGCGCGGCCACTGGGCCGAAAGAAAGGCGAAGGGCGCCACGCCGCGATCGCTCCAGCCGGAAAACGGATGCAGGCTGCCGTATATCACCAGCAGGGCATAGGCGGCGCACAGGTAACGCGCCAGCGGGGAGGCTTGATGGGCCATGGGCGGGATTGTCGCATGGCCGGGTGGAGCCGGGCCGTCACTATCACCGGAACGGGGCCGATGGCTGGAAAGCCTTGCCAGTCGGGCGTTTCCGGGCAATGGCCGCTTTGCCCGGGCCTGCTGCCGGCTAGCCGGGCGGCTGGGCTACCGCACGCTTTAATTCTTCCAGCCCGCGCTCGAGCAGCCATTCCACCGGGTAGTAGAGGAAGGTCGCGCCAAGCGCGCGGAACTGCGCGATTTCGTGCAGGCGTCCGGGCATGCCAAAGGGCATTCCCGCCTGGCGCATGTGCGCGGCAACCTGCGCAATCGCCGCGTCGACCGCGGCCGTGCGCGCGCCGCGCTTGCCGGTCATTTCATAGGACAAGTCGTTGGGCCCGATGAGTACAACGTCCACGCCGGGCACCGCGGCGATCGCGGCGGCCTCTTTCACCGCCGCCTGCGTCTCGATCTGCACGACGACGAGCTTGTCCGCGGCCGCATCGCCGCAGGCATAACGCACCAGCTCGACGATGGCGGCGGCCTCCTGCGCCGTATCGACGTGTGGCACGACAATGCCATCGATCTTGCGGTCGAGGTAGCGCACCAGCACCTCGGGCGCGCGCGACCAGCTGCGCACCACACAAGGCAGGCGCGCCGCGCGTGCGGCGCGGATAAGGTCGGTGGCGGCATCGATGCCGATACCGGTGCGCTCGCAATCGATGAAGGCGATGTCGGCACCCAGGCGCGCCAGGTGTTCGATGATGTCCGGGTTGTGCCCGCCGATGTTGACGGCGATGGCGACTTCGCCGCGCTTGAGTTTTGCCTTGAGTTCAGAAGTCATAGACGGTGGCTGGATTGTCGACAAGGATGCGTTTGCGCATTGCGGCGTCCGGCACCCACTGGCAAAAAACATCGAACAGGTCGCCGTCGTTGGGCATCGCCGTCTTGATGAACACGTGCGGCCAGTCGCTGCCCCAGAGCAGGCGATCGGGCGCCGCGTCCACCAGCGCCTGCGCGAAGGCCGTGGTGTCCGCATAAGGCATGGCGCTTGGCGTCAGGCGGTAGGGTGCGGTGAGCTTTACCCAGGCCTTGCCGTCGCGCATCAGGCGCAGCAGGGCGGCAAATCCTGGTGTGTCCGGGCCGGCGCCCACCGGCACATAGCCCAGATGTCCGAACACCACCTCGACCGGGAAGCCGGCGAGTTGCCGGTCGAGTTCGGGAAATTCGTTTGCGTGCATCAGGAATTCGATGTGCCAGCCAAGGGGCTTGATGCGTTGCGCCAGGGCGCGCAGCTGATCCAGCGGCAACTGGCCCTTGTTGCTTTTCAGGTCGACGATATTGGCGCGCAAGCCGCGCACCCCGGCCGCATGCAGGCGTTCGAGTTCGGCCTGCGCCACGTCAAAGGGCACCACCGCCACGCCGCGCAGGCGCCCGGTGTCCAGCGCAAGCGCATCGAGCATGGCGCGGTTGTCGGTGCCGTAAATGCTCGGCTGCACCAGCACGCCGCGCTCGATGTCAAGTGCATCGAGCATGTGGCGGTAATCGGCCGGTGTCGCCTCCGGCGGCGTGTAGATGCGCTCCGCGATCAGGGGATAGCGGCTTTGCGCGCCGCAGACGTGCGCGTGCACGTCGCAGGCGTGCGCCGGCAGCGCATGCGCAGAGCGTTTTGGCGCCGGGTCGTGCGGCGCGCAGTCGGGGGGCGTCGCGGGTGGTGTGATGGCTGTGTTCATGCTCGTCCTGTCCAGTCTGCGCGGTGGCGCATTAATCGACTTTGATATCGCCGTCCTTCACCACCTTGGTCCAGCGCGCAAGGTCCTCCTTGATGTAGGCGGAGAATTGTTCCGGCGTGCTTGGCGCCGCTTCCAGGGCGAGCCCGGCAAAGCGCTCCCTGGTCGCCGGCAGGGCCAGCACCTTGAGAATCGCCGCGTTGAGCTTGTCGATGATCTCGGCCGGCGTGCCGGCCGGCGCGAGCACGCCGGTGATGTTGGTCAGCACATAGTCCGGCACCCCGGACTCTTTCATGGTCGGAATGTCCGGCAGGATCGCGGTGCGCACGGCCGAGGTCACCGCGAGGGCGCGGATTTTGCCCGACTTGATCGCGGCGACCGAACTGGACATCTGGTCGAACAGGATGTTGACCTGCCCGCCGATCAGGTCCACGCCGGCCGGTCCCGCGCCCTTGTACGGCACATGGGTGAACTTGGTGCCGGTGATGGACTGGAAGTACTCGCCCACAAGGTGGTTGGCGCTGCCCGGACCGCCCGAGGCCATGGTCAGTTTGCCCGGCGAGGACTTTGCCAGGGCGATCAGTTCGGCAACGTTTTTCGCCGGCACCGAAGGATGCACGACCAGCACAAAAGGCGTGGTTGCCACCAGGCTTACCGGTGCGAAGTCGCGCAGCGGGTGATAGGGGAGTTTCGGGTAAAGGCTGGGCACGATGCTCACCGTGCTGTTTGAACCCATCATCAGCGTATAGCCGTCGGCGGGTGATTTCGCCACCAGTTCGGCGGCAATGATGCCCGAGGCGCCGACGCGGTTCTCCACCAGCACGGGCCGCCCCAGCAGCTCGGACATGCCCGGCGCGATCTGGCGCGCGGTGATGTCAACGTTGCCGCCGGCGGCAAAGGGTACGACCAGCCGGATCGGTTTGTTAGGGTAACCCTGCGCCGCCGCCGTTGTGGCGAAGGCCAGCGCAAGGGCCGCCAATGCGCTACGTAGTTTCATGCTTGTTCCTCCGGATATTCTTGGTGGGGTATTTCAACACATTCGCGCCGCCCGGACGCGCATCGCCTACTTTTTGGATCGCAGCAGGGACTGCAAATCGGCGAAGGGCTTGTGGGTGGCCGTATCTGCCGCGTTCGCGGGCGTTGCCGTGCCGCGTCCGGCCTCGTCAAGATAACGCGCGTGCTCGTTTTCGTGGCAGTAAATGCACAACAACTCCCAGTTGCTGCCGTCGGGAGCGTTGTTGTCGTGGTTGCCGTCTTTGTGGTGTACGGTTAGTTCGCGCAGCGTCGGGCCGGCGAAGCTGCGTGCGCAACGGCCGCAGACATGGGGGAAAAGCTTGAGCGCCTGGGATCGGTAGTCCTGCGCGCGCCCGCCGCGCGCACGACGCGCGTCGGCGACAAGGCGGTCGAGTTTGCCGTTGTCCGCATTGCTCTTGTCCGATGGCATGGTATCAATCCTTCAATGAATCCGGGTCGGGAAGCGTGTTTCCGGCTTCGCCGCGTTGGCACATGCTAGTCAAGATGGATGCCGGCGTCCTTGACCACCTTGGCCCAGCGTGTGGTGTCGGTCTTGATGGTGGCGGCAAATTCCCCGGGCGTGCCGCCGACCGGCTCGATGCCCAGCGCGGC
>CAMAWC010000141.1 GCA_945861875.1 Bordetella parapertussis | reverse complement strand
CGAGAGCTGCACGCCGGCGCCGACCTCCTTCAGCTCCCCCGCCTGCTCATAGACGTCGACGTCGTAGCCGCGCTTGAGCAGGGCCAGCGCGGCGGTCAGGCCGCCGATGCCGCCGCCTGCGATGAGGATGTGTTTTGTGTTGCGCATTTTTGTGGCTCCGGCATGCCGCAGGGCATGGATTGCCAGCATTGTAGTGGGTGTTTCCGCGGCATTCGGGCCGGTGCGCCGGTTTTTGTTGTTGCCTGCCCCCGCAAGGTCGGTGATTTTTTTCGCCCCCGCGGGCGGCAACGCTTTTGCGCCTGTTCCCGTATCATTGCCTGCCCAGCGATACTCACCCCAAATTTTTAGTTGCGGAGCACACCGGTAATGGCCAGCCACACAGCGGCACACTATTTTCTCGAAGGCCTGGTCGATCTTGGCATCGACTACATGTTTTCCAATTTTGGCACCGACCATGTGTCGCTGATCGAGGCGCTGGCCGAATGGGACCGCGACGGCCGGCCGCATCCGCGTGTGGTGATTTGCCCGCATGAAAACGTCGCGATGCATATGGCCGGCGGCTATGCCGCGCTGACCGGCAAGGGCCAGGTGGTGATGGTCCACGTCGATGCGGGCACCGCCAACGCCAGCATGGGCATGCACAACCTGTTTCGCGGTCGCACGCCGGTGTTCCTGATGGCCGGCAAGGCGCCATACTCGCTGCACGGTGAACTGCCCGGTTCGCGTGACAATTATGTGCATTTTGTGCAAGACCCCTACGACATCGCCAGCGTGGTGCGTCCCTATGTGAAGTGGGAATATTCGCTGCCCTCGGGCGTGGTCGCCAAGGAGGTGCTGCGCCGCGGCCACACCATGATGCAAAGCGATCCCAAGGGCCCGGTCTATCTCACGCTGCCGCGCGAAACCCTGGCCGAATCGTGGGATGAGACGGCCATCAAGGCCTTCCCCGAGTCGCGTTACGGCGCGGTCGAGAGCGGCGGCGCCGATCCCGCGGCGGCGGCGCGCATCGCCGAGCGCCTGATGGCGGCGCAAAGCCCGATTGCCGTCACCACCTACCTTGGCCGCAAGCCCGGGGCGGTGGCGGTGTTCGACGCGCTGTCGCGCGAATGCGGCATACGCGTGTTTGAGTCGAGCCCGGTCTACCTCAACATTCCGCGCAATTCGCCCTGCTTTGGCGGCTTTGACGCCAAGGCGGCGGTCGCCGCTGCCGACGTGGGCCTCTTGCTCGACGTGGATGTGCCCTGGCTGCCCAAGTACGTGCCGGACAATCCCGCCCTTGCCTGGATGCAGGTCGATGTCGATGCGGTGAAAAAAGATTTTCCGATGTGGGGTTTTGCCACCGAGGAGCGTGTGCAGGGCGACTGCGCGACGGTGCTGGCGCAGGTGCTCGAAATCGTCCGCGCCAGGGCCGATACGGCGTTTCGCGAGCGTGTGGCCAAACGCATCGCCGGCTGGGCAAAGGACAACGCCGAGCGTGCCGCGCGCATCGCCGCGGCGGCGGCCAAGCCCGGCGAGGTCGGCGCCATCACGCCCGACTACCTGTGCGCCGCATTGAACGCGCAAATGGGCGACGACGATATTGTCCTTAACGAGGCGATACGCAATACCTTCCCGGTGCTCAACCAGATGCTGCGCACCAAGGCGCAGACCTACATCGCCCTCGCAGGCGGCGGCCTTGGTTTCAGCGGCGGCGCGGCGCTGGGTGCCAAGCTGGCGCGCCCGGCCAGTCGCGTGGTCCAGGTGGTCGGTGACGGCAGTTATCACTTTGGCGCGCCGACGGCGGTCTATGCGGTTGCGCAGGAATACAAGCTGCCCATATTCACGGTGGTGCTGGACAACGGCGGCTGGCAGGCGGTGAAGGAATCGGTGCTGCGGGTATATCCTGACGGCCAGGCGGCGCAGGCCAACGAGTTCCAGGCGCGACTTTCCGGCGAGCACCGCCACTTCGAGCAGGTTGCTGCAGCCTTTGGCGCACACGCCGAGGCGGTGGACGACCCGGCCGCGCTTGCTGCGGCCATCGGGCGTTGTATCGCCGCGGTCGATGGCGGACGGGCGGCGGTGTTGAATGTGCGCGTGACATCACTTTAAACAGGATGCCGACGCAGGCCGGCGATTTTTGAAAAAAATCCACCAGACTTCAAAGGAGAAGAAAAAATGAAATCGACAAAAATTGCGGCGGCGCTGGCCGGACTTGCGCTGGCGTCCTTGACCGTCACCACGGCCGTGGCGCAGGACAGCTTTCCCTCCAAGCCGATCAGGATCATCGTCGGTTACACCGCCGGCGGCGGCAATGACATTATTGCGCGCGTGGTCGCAGGCAAGATGTCCGAGGGCCTTAACGTGCCGGTGATCATCGAGAACAAGCCCGGCGCGCAGTCCATCATCGCGGCCGAGTTTGTTGCCAAGGCCCCGCCTGACGGCTACACCATCCTGATGGGACCCAGCGGCCCGATGACCATGAACCCGGCGACCTATTCCAAGCTGCCCTACGCCCCGCTGCGTGATTTCGTGCCGATATCGATGATCGGATCGTTTCCGCTGATCCTGGTGACCAACGCCGAATTGCCGGTGAAATCGGTGAAGGAACTGGTCGAATATGCCAAGGCCAATCCGGGCAAGTCCAATTACGGCGCCAGCGCCGCGCCCTTTCAGCTTGCCGCCGAACTGTTCAAGTTAAAGACCGGGACCAACTTTACCTATATCCCCTACAAAGGCAGCAACGAGTCTGCCAACGCGGTCATGGCCGGCCAGATAACCATGACCATCTCCGATCCGCCCCCCATCGCCGGTTTGATCAAAACCGGCAGATTGAAGGCGCTTGCGGTGACCTCGGTGAAGCGTCATCCGTCCTGGCCGGACGTGCCGACGATGATCGAGGCGGGGATACCGGAGACCGACATCGTCATCTGGACCGGGTTCCTGGCACCGGTGGATACCCCGCCGGCCATCGTCAAGCGCTTGCAGGACGAGGTCGCGCGCGTGGTCGGGTTGGAGGAGGTTCGCGAACGTCTCAAAGGCCTTGGCGTCGATCCGGTGGGCAACACCTCGGAGGAGTTTCGCCGCATCATCGCCGCCGACATCACCAAGTGGACGGCCGTGGCCAAGGCAGCCAATATCAAGTCGGACTAAGGCACGGAACCGCCGCAACACAAGCACATTTTGGAGCTGTCGCAGATGTCCGCCTCACCGGTTCGCATTTCCACCACCCAGTACCTGCACACCCTCGGCGTCATCAACAAGACGGCGGCCAAGGCGGACTTTGACTATGCAGTGACGGTGGCGAAAAACATCGACGAAGCCACCCTGCGCATGATTGCCGGGGACTTCGACGTCGGCGAGTGCTCGTTCGCGACTTACTTGCAGATTTGCAACCAGGACAAACTCAAAAAAATCGACCAGCGCTTTATCGCCCTGCCGGTGTTCGCCAAAAAACTGGTGTCGCAATACGCCTATTGCCGTGCCGGCGACAGCCTCGACGGCCATGCTTCGCTGGCGGGAAAGCGCATCGCCGTGCCGCAGTTCTGGGTTACCGCGGCGATCTGGCACCGCTGGTACATGGCCGAGGCCGGCGTCGATGCTGGCGCCGTCACCTGGTTTCCGCTCGCCAAGGACCGCATCGAGGGCATGCCGTATCCTGATGCGCTCAAGTTTGACTGGTCGCTCGTGGGCAAAAAGCCGGCCGAACTGTTGCGCGAGGGCGCGGTGGATTGTTTCATCTACGCCCGGCGTCCCGATGACATGGCAGGGCTGCGTTATTTGTCGCGCCGTCCGATTGACGCAACGCTGGCCACGGCGCGCAGTACCGGTGTGGTACCGGTGACGCATGTGCTGATTGTGCGCCGCGAGCGCATTGCCGCCGACCCGGCGCTGGCCGCGGCGGTGTTTGCCTTGTTCAACGCCTCGTTTCATGCGGCGGAGCGCGAAGCCGGTAATCACATGGCGCAGTACCTGCCGCTTGCCGACATGCAACTCGATGCGGTGACGGCCACGCTCGGCGGTGGCTGGAATGCGCATGGCTGGAGTCACAACGAAAAGGCCATGCGCACATTTCTTGATGCGGCGATCGCCCAGGGCTTTGTCGGCAAACTTGTTCTCGAGGATTTGTTTGTCAAAATCGACTGAGATCCGCCTTGCAGCGGGGACAGCGGAAAATTGGAGAGCATCATGATGCGGCACAAGAAACTCAGCTATGTGGCACTCAACGTAAGCGATCTTGCAAAATCGGTTGCGTTTTATCGCGACATGATGGGGCTCGACCTGGTCGGGCAGAACGACCACGGCGAGGCCTTCATGTCGTGCAACGGCGATCACCACAATCTGGTACTGGTGCAGTCAAAGGAAGCGAGTTTCAAGCGCGTCGCATTTGAACTTGAAGATGACAGCCAGATCGCCGAGGCTCAAAAGGTGCTGACTGCGGCCAAGGTGAAGTGGCGTCACATCGATCCCGCCGAATGCGGCCGCCTGTGCATCGGTCGCGGCCTACGCTTTGCCGACCCGGCCGGCTTCCAGATCGAATTGATCGCCGGAATGAATTCGCGCCCCGGGCGGTTTTTCCCGCATCCGGTGGCAATTACCCACCTCAGCCATGCCGTGGTCAGGGTGCCCGATTTTGACGGTGCGCTGCGCTTTTACACCGACGTGCTGAATTTTCGCGTCTCCGACTTTCGCCATGAACCGACGGGCGAGCGCTACTTCGCCTTCATGCGCTGTTTCCCCAATCCTTACCACCACGCCTTTGCGTTGGTCAAAGGCGCCGATGCGGCGTTTTATCACATGGCCTTCCATGTCAAATCGCTGGATGATCTGATGCTCGGCCGCAACCGCCTGCTCAAGGCCGGCGTGACGGTCGCACCCACGCCCGGCCGCCACATGGCATCGGGCAGCGTGTTCCAGTATTTTGCCGACCCTGACGGATTCACCGTGGAATACACCTCGGGCATGGAAGAGTTTCCCGAAACCGCAGCGCGCCAGCCGCGCATGCTCGACAAGAGTTACAACACCACCGACATCTGGGACGGCGAAAAGCCGCTCAACCTGCCCAACCATGGAAAGGTGGAGGTCTGACATGACCCGCACACTGCTCGCCTTGTTTTGCCTCGCCGCCTCACTGGCGCAAGCACAGGACTATCCGACCCGCGCCATCCGGTTGATCGTGCCTTTTGCGCCCGGCGGGGTCACCGATACCAGCGCGCGCGTGGTGGCCGACCGGCTCTCGACGCGACTGGGGCAGCAGGTGGTGGTGGAGAACCGCGCCGGCGCCAGCGGCAACATCGGCACCCAGCAGGTGGCGCAGGCGGCGCCCGACGGCTACACCCTGGTGCTGGGCTTTGACGGCACCATGGTGATCAATCCCTGGGTGTTTCCCAATATTCCCTTCGACACGATCAAGGACTTCGTGCCGGTGACCAAGCTGGGTGACGCCACCCTCATCATGGTGGCGCATCCGAGCGTGGCGGCGAATAGCATGAAGGAGCTCATCGCGCTGGCCAAGGCCAAACCCGGCACGCTCTCCTACGGCACCTCGGGCACCGGCGGCACACCGCACCTCGCCGGCGAACTGCTGAACCAGCGCGCCGGTATTTCACTGGTGCATATCCCCTATAAGGGCGGCGGGCAGGCGCTGGGTGATGTGGTCGGCGGGCAGATCCCGCTGGTGTATACGGCGATTGCCTCGGCGCAACAGTACGTCAAGAGCGGCCGGCTCAAGGCCTTGGGCGTGTCCGGTGCAAAACGCGCTGGTTCGCTGCCCGATGTGCCGACCTTCATCGAAAACGGACTCGATGGCTTTGTTGTCGATTCCTGGGTCGGCGTGTTCGCGCCGGCAAAGACGCCGCGCGCCATTATCGACAAACTGCAGCGCGAACTGGTCGCGGTGCTGGCGATGCCCGAAGTACGCGAGCGTTTCGCCGTGCTTGGCATTGAACCGGTGGGCAATACCCCCGAGCAATTTGGCGAGCAGATTCGCGCCGACCTTGCCAAATGGGAAAAAGTCGTCAAGCAGGCGAACATCCGCGCCGAGTGATGGCGTGACAGCCAACGCGTGTCCGGTTCTTTTGCTGGACACCAATGTCGTGCTCGACTGGCTGGCGTTCGGCGATGCCGCGGTGCAACCGATTGCCACGGCCATCGCAACCGGGCAGGTGCGCCTGATCAGCAGCGCCGCATGCGTCGACGAGTTGCAGCGCGCGCTGGGCTATGCGGCGATCAGGCTCGATGCGGAGGCGCAAGCGCGCGCGCTGGCAAATTTCTGCGGGTACGCGACGCTGGTCGATGATCCGCCCTCAGACGCATTGCCGATATTGCCCAGATGCGACGACCCCGACGACCAGAAATTCCTCCAACTCGCCTGGCATGCCGGCGCGCGCTGGCTCATCAGCCGCGACAAGGCGCTGCTAAAACTGGCCGTGCCGGTGGCGAAGCTGGGACGCTTTGCGGTAATCGCCCCGACAGAATTTGCCGCCGTTCTGGCGCAACTTTCTGCATCTTGATTGCGGGCACGAATGGCTGGAGATCCGCGCCAGACGGGCGTTTCCAGTCGATTTGCCCCTGAAGTTACTCTGCGCTGCGTGCCCTACCCCCTCCCCCCTTGCGGGGGAGGGCCGGGGAGAGGGGGCTCGTGAATATCGTGCCTCGACTCGCAATCCGCCAAACCCGAAATCGCTCAGCGCCGGCTGTCCTTGGCGGCGAGTGCCGTGATGATCTCGGCGACAGCCTGCTGCTGGCGGTCGCTGAGCTTGCGGTAGCGCTTGACCAGTTCCTGGTCGCTTAGCGCGTGGCGGTAGCTGACCGACGCGGCGTCGGAGGAACCCGCCCCGGCAACCTCTTTGCCGGGGCCGTAACGCAGCCATTCAGTCGATCTATTCAGCCACTTCGCCAGCGCGCGCAGCTTGTCCTGCGTCGGGATCGACTCACCATTCAGCCATTTCTGCGCGGCCTGATGGGTGACCGCGCTGCCTGAGTAGGCTTTGAACTCCTGGGCCAGCCGCACAGCGCCCGGCGTTCCCACGCCTGCCTCGCGTAGCGCCTGTTTCAGCCGCTTGCTGAATTCCTCGCGTTCGTGACTGTTTGCCATGGCGGGAACGTAGCATCACGTCATTCAACTATCAGTTGAAGTTATATTCAACTAAAAGTAGGATGCGGGAGCGGCTCTGGCCGTACAGCTCTCATTTTCCCGCCAAGCCGGCTCAGACAGGCGCGGGCACAAGACCAACCAAGAGCGAAGACGTCAAGCTGCCCGTGAACAAGCCCGCTCCCGACTCCCGCATTCGCAAGTTGTTGCTCGAACTGGTACCGCCAGATGG
>CAMAWC010000140.1 GCA_945861875.1 Bordetella parapertussis | reverse complement strand
TGGCCGCGGCCAGCTTGTCCGGAAAATCGCGCCACAGCGATATCGAACCCAGGCCCTCGTGCAGCATGACAATGGTCGGCGCACCGGCGCGGGCGCCTGGAATCAGCCGCGTTTCGAGCTTGCGGCCCTGAACTACAACAGAGGAGTTTGCCGGATCGGACATGGACGTTCGGGTAGGTTTTTTTGGCTCATGCAGTTTAGCTGAAACATGCCCGATGTCGCTGTGCTACCTTAGCCGCACAGGCAATGCCGTCGCCAATGATAAAAGCCGTTGAGGAGGACTACATGAAGATCACCCACTGCGCACTGGTCGCAAGCGTATTCTCACTTGCACTCACCACAACGGTCGACGCACGCGTGACGCGCATCGTCATTGACCAGACCTTGCCCATGCCCGCGGGCAGCCCGGCTGCGGGCATCGCCTACGAACAGGTGGCGGGCCGCGCCTTTGGCGAACTCGACCCCAAGTTGCCGGGCAACGCCATCATCCAGGACATAGAACTCGCCAAGGATGCCGACGGCAAGGTGCGCTATGTCGCCTCGTTTGTCATTTACAAGCCGGTCGACATGTCAAAAGCGAGCGGACTGCTCTGGCACGACGTGCCCAACCGCGGGCGCGTGTTCCCGTTCGCGCCCCAGGAACAGGCCTTTGGCGACGTCATGCTCGCCAGCGGCTGGCAGGGCGACAACAGCGGCGCCACGGCGGTACGCCCCAAGGCGAGTGTCGCCGGCATGCAGTTCCTGCAGGTGCCGGTGGCGCGCGGCCCGGGAGGCGCGCCGATTACCGGCGAGGTGTTCGGGCGCATCGCCAACCGTTCGGGCAAGGCCTCGCAGCCCCTTATCGTGCTGTTCCATCCGGTGCCCTACAAGCCGGCGAGCCTGGACACGAGCAAATCCAAACTGGTCTCGCGCGGCCGCGAAAACCAGCGCGGTGAAGTATTCGATGAGGTCAGCATTCCGGCAAGCGACTGGGCCTGGGCGCGCTGCGACGCAAACAACCCCTTCCCCGGCACACCCGATGCGACACAGATTTGCCTGAAAAACGGCTTTGACGCCGCGCGCCTCTACCAGGTCGTGTTCACCGCCGCCGATCCCTATGTGCTGGGCATCGGCTTTGCCGCATGGCGTGACATCGGCGCGTTTTTCAAGAGGGCCGCCGCCGATGACGCTGGCACGCCCAACCCCATCGCCAAAACCATCACCCACAGCATCACGCGCGGCATTTCGCAGTCGGGCAATTACCTGCGCGGCTGGTTGCACCTGGGTTTCAACCGGGCCGAGGACGGCGGCATGGTGCACGATGGCATGTGGCCGATCATTGCCGGTCGCCGTGTCGCACTCAATTTCCGCTGGGCGCAACCCGACGGCGCGCTCGAGTTGTACCAGGCCGGCAGCGAAGGCCCGCAGTGGTGGCTGCCGCACCCGGATCCGGTGCGCGGCCTGCCCCCGGCCGGCATTCTTGACCGCTGTACCGCGACGCGCACCTGCCCCAAGGTGATAGAGCATTTCGGTTCGGCAGAAGTGTGGGCACTCAAGCTGACTCCCGAATGGGTGGGCGCCGACGCAAAAGCCGACTTGCCGCTGCCCGATACGGTGCGTCGCTACTACATTGCCAGCACCACCCACGGCGGCGGCGCCGGAGGCTTTGACAGCAGCCTGCCGGGGGTGGACTTGCCCAAGACAGGCGTTGCCTGTCCGGGCAACAATTTTGGCACCGGTGTGCTACCGGCCAACCCCGTGCCGCATACGCAGACGGTAAGCGCCTTGCGCGTACATTTTCGCAACTGGGTGATCAAGGGTACGCCGCCACCACCCAGCCGCTACCCGACGCTGGCACAGGGACAACTGGCCGAGGCCAACAAGGCGGCCATCGGCTTTCCTACCCTGCCGGGCCTGCGCGCCACGGTGCCCGAGCCGGACTTCATCATGCCGGTGCACGACTATGACTGGGGTCCGCAATTCAACGCGCTCGATGGCTCCGGAATCCCTTCGCTGGCGCCGCCGCACGTCAAACAGGCCTTGAAAATGCTGGCGCCCAAGGTTGATACCGACGGCAACGAAATCGGCGGCGTGCCGGTGGTCTTGCTCGGCGCCCCCCTGGGCACCTATCTGGGCTGGAACGTCGCAGCCGGAGGTTTTCACAAGGATGAAATCTGCTACTACGCCGGCGGCATGATTCCGTTTGCACGCACGGCTGAAGAACGAGCCGCCGCCAAGGACCCGCGTCCCTCGCTGCAGGAACGCTACGGCTCGCATGATGGCTACGTCGCCGCGGTGAAGGCCGCCGCGGCACGCGCCGTTGCCGAGGGATTCTTGCTGCCGGAGGATGCAACGGCGTTGATCATTGCGGCCGACAAAAGCGCCGTGCTGCGCTGATAGCGCCTGCTTAAGAGCGGCGCAGTTCCGGGGACGCAGGGCGGCCGCACGCGCGCAAATCATCTGCAAATGCCCGTCTGGCGCGGCTCTCCAGCTTGTTGTCGGAATCACGCAGGCAGTCACCACAACGCTTGCGCTTGGATATAAAATAATCAGCATGGATGACTTGGACTTTTCGGCAAAGGCGCCATCCCCGGCACAGACCGCAGTGGCGGCGCGCAGTGCAGTCCAGGCAACCGCACAAAGCCCGCTCTACAACCCGGCCGTAGCCTACGACTTTTTCCGCTCGACCGGATCGGCCGAGGCGTTCAAGGGCGGCTCCCCGATATTTGCCGAGAACGAAAAGTCCGGTGGCCTGTTCTCCAAATCGGCGCGCATGTACCTGCTCTACGAGGGCGAAGTCGGGCTGCTGGTGAAGAACAAATTCTTCGGTGCCGTCAAGAAAGGCGACATATTTGGCGAACTGGCGGTCATCGCCGGGCTGCCGCGTAGCGCCACGGCCATCGCAAAAATCGACAGCAAGCTGATCTCCCTGGATGAAAAGCAGTTTCACGCGGCCTTGCGCAAGAAGCCGGAATTCGCATTGATGCTGATGGGCATCATGGTGACGCGCCTGCGCCAGAGCATTGCCAAGCTGGGCGCCTCGTCCGCAGCCAGCGGTGCGGCCAGCCGCGGCGCGGCCCTGGACGGCAAGATGCTCGCCGAACTGGCCAAACTGCTGGGTGATGAGGCCATCAGTTCGGCTCCCGCCGGCAAAGTCATCATGAGCGCCGGCGCGGTGGGCGCGCTGATGTATGTGGTTGCCGCCGGCAGGGTGGCGATTTCGGTGCAAGACCAGGTGGTAGAGCGTATCATCCCCGGCGGCTTGTTCGGCGAAATGGCGCTGGTCGACCGCGCGGCACGCGCCGCGACTGCGGTGGCCGAAGTCGACAGCCGGCTCATCGGCATCGGCCGCAACGCCTTTCTCGACCTGGTGCGCACCAACCCGGCCTTCGGCGCCTCGCTGTTGAAATCCATTGCCGAGCGCATGCAGCACCTCGCAGCGCAATTGGCCTAGGCCTAGGCAAGCTACAGTTTCAGCGGCTTCCAGTAGCCGGTCAGCTCCAGGTAGCCGCGCCCCAGCTCACGCCCTTCGCGTTTTGCCCGCACCGCCCCTTCCCAGTAAATCGTGCCGGTGCTGGCGCGTGAATCGAGTTCCTGGTCGTCCATCAGCGGTTCGAGCTCGAACTCCAGCTCACCCGCCCTGATGCGCATTGCCACCGGGTAGTTCGTCCCGTTCGCCGCAGACTTCCACTGGCGCAGGGGCGTGAAGGCGACTTCACTGGGATTGAACACGCGGCGGGTGCCGTCGGCGCGGCGCAGGGTGCCGCCGGCCCAGTAAATATCGCCATTTTTGCCGCGAATGCGAAACAGCATCAGCGCCGAACCATCGGTAAAATTTACGCCGGTCCAATCCCAGCCCGCAGCCTGCGGGGCAAGATAGTCGCTTGACCACTCGTGGTCGAGCCAGGCGCTGCCGGTCACCGCCACGGTCTTGCCACCCCGCACCACCCGGCCGCTCACCGCCAGGTGCGGCAGGCTGTAGTAAAAGCTCGCCTGCGCCGGTAGCGGGCCTTTGCGGCTGACGCCGCCCTCGCCTTGCGCAAGAACGGGCTGGGTCTGGCGAAATTCAAGTTCAAGCGCAAAGCCGCGCGCCGGAATGCGCGCAGTGAACACCTCGCCGTCGCGACGCAGCGACCAGTCGTCTATCCATACCGCGGCGTCGCCCTCTCTGGCCTCGGTCAAATCAAGGCCGGCCCGCCCCGCGCGCTGGTCGTGTTCAAGACGGCCGGTCGCCGGGTCGGCAAGCGCGGCGTGCGCGAACAACAGTTGTTTGGCGGCAAAGCGGCTGGCACCGGCTTCGGCGACACGCGGACGGTTGCGAAAAAACGTCACCTGCACGCCAAATTCACGTCCCGACGGGTCTCTCAGCCAACCGGTGAGATACCACCACTCGGTGCGAAACAAGGGATGGCTGCCATGGTCGCGCGGAAACACCAGCGGCACACCCGCCCTCACCACGCCATATTCCTGCGCGAGCACAGGCAACGCCAGCAAAGCCAGCGGCGCAGCAAGAAACCCCCTCCTCTTCACCCCTTCACTCCTTCACCATTCACCTTTCACCATTCACCGCCCTTCACTCACCAGTCCTCCCTCACCGCCCTTACCGCCTCACCTGACAGCGCGCGACGCGCGCTGACCAGCGCGGTGATCACCGCCAGAACCAGCAGCGCGAGGGCCAGCAGGCCGAGCTTGTCCCAGGGGATGTAAATGTCCATACCCCAGTGGAAGGACTGGCGGTTGATGACATGTACCAGGATGAGCGAGAGCACCCAGCCCAGGGCGAGGCCCACGGCAAGGCCGAGGCCGCTCACCAGCAGGCCCTCGTGCGCGATCATCGCGGCGATTTGCCGGCGCGTCATGCCGACATGGCGCAGCATCCCGAACTCGCGCCGTCGCGCCAGCACCAGCGCGCCGAAACTCGTTGACAGGCCGAACAGGCCGATCAGCACCGCTGACGCTTCGAGCGCATAGGTCACAGCAAAGGTGCGGTCGAAAATACGCAGCGACAGCGCGCGGATTTCACCGGGCTCGCCGAACTCCATGCGTTCGTCGCCGCCCAGCGCCGCACGAATGGCTTTCCTCGCCGCATCGGCGCTGGCACCGGGCGCGAGCAACAAGGCTGCATCGGTGGCGAGGGCGTCACCGCTCAGCTCGACATAGCGGCTGCGCTCGATGACCAGCGCACCCTGCTGCCTGGCGTAGTCGCGCCAGACGCCGGCGACATGAAAGCGCACCATGCGCCCGGCGATGGGCAGTTCCAGCGTATTGCCTGGCTGCAGTCCGTACAAATCCACCGCCGCTTCGCTCACCCACACCGGGGGATCGGCAGCCGAGCCCTTGACCGCCATCGCCTCGCTCACCAGGGGCAGCGCCCGTCCCGGGTCCGCCGCATCGATTTCGCGCGCCAGCAACGCCACCCGCGGCCTGCCTGCCGCGAGCAGGATTTGCTGCGCACGCATGAAATCGACGCGACGCAACTCGGGCAGCGCGGCAATGCGCCGCTGTTCCTGCGGCGAAATAAACACGCCATCGACCCCGGCGGGCACGCGCAAATACAATTCGGCGGGCAGCACCCGGTTGAGCCAGTCATCGAGGGACTGGCGGAATGAGGAGACCATGATGGCCATCGCCACCATGAGTGAAAAACTCGCCACGATGGCGGCAAGACTCACCGTGGCCTGTCCGGGCGAGGCCGCGAGCTGCAGTCGTGCCAGCCGTGTCGCCACACCCCTGCCCGCCGGCAGGCGCGCAAATACCAGCGCCGCCATGCACGGCATCAGCAGGACCGTGCCAAACAGCACCAAGGCGATGGCAAGGTAGCCGGCCATGGGCAGGCCGTTGATCGGCCCTGCGAGCGTCAGCAACGCGCCGATTGCGAGGCAGGCAAGGCCGGGCCAGCTGCGGCGCAGGCGCGCCAAGGCTTGCTGCTCGTCGCCGGCCTTGAGCGCCTGGGCCGGCGCGGCCTGCGCCGCTTCCAGTGCGGGCGCGAGGCTGCCGGCCAGCGCGGCCACCAGGCCCAGCAGCAAGAACAGCAACAACAAGTCCGGTTCAAAGCGCAACTCGGGTTGCAGGCCGCGAAAAAATCCCGAACCCAGGTCGGCGCCAAAGCGCGCGAGCACCAGCGAGGCCGCGCCATGGCCCAGGGCGAGGCCGGCGAGCGCACCGGCGAGGCCGATCACCGCAGCCTCCGCGAGCAGCAGCGCGGCCAGGCCGCGGCGCGTCACGCCCAGCACGCGCAGCAGGGCCAGCTGGCTGCGCCGCTGCACCACCGTCAGCGCCTGGGTGGAGAACACCAGGAAGCCGCCGGTGAACAAGGCCATCAGCGCCAGCACATTGAGGTTGACGCGATAAGCGCGCGTCAGCGTGGCGTTGCGCGTGACATTGGCGCGCGGCGCCTCGATGAACAGCCCGGCCGGCAGCGTGGCGGCGATGGCTTCGCTCACGCGCTGCGCATCGGCGCCCGGACGCAGGCGCAGGTCGATGCGGTTGATCAGGCCGGGGGTGGCCGCGGTCGCGGTAACGCCAAAGGCTTCCTGCGCCGCGGCAATATCCATTACGGCATAACGCTCGCCCCCGGCGGCGAGCAGTCCGGCAATGCGAAACGACTTTTCACCCAGGCCGGCGCGCAGGGCCAGGCTGTCACCCGGCTTTAGCGCCAACGCGTTCGCCGCGGCGGGGCTGAGGAACAAGGTATCCGGGCGCAACATGTCCAGGCTGTCGACTGGCTCTGCACCCGCTTGCATGGCAATCAAATCGGGCTGGATGTGCCCGGCACGAAAGGCGTCAAGGCCGAGCACCCGCAACACCGGCCTGGCGACGCCGTCTCGCCTGTCCGCCCCGGTATCCGCGCCCACCACACGCAACTCCAGTTCCAGCACCGGACTGGCAACGGCGATCCCGGGCATGCGCGCGAGCCGGGCGTAAATGGTCTCGTCAAAACCGGCTCGCGGGCCGCGCACTTCAAGATCCGCCGCGCCGGACAGGGTCTGCACCGCCTGCTCCATTTCGGCCAGCGCCGCGCGGTTGATGATTTGTATGGCATAGCCCATCGCCACGCCGAGCGCGATGGCCAGCATGGAAGCCAAGGCCCTGCCCTTGTGCAGGCGCACGGGTGCCAGCGCCAGCGGCAGGAAGCGTAGCAATCGCGACTGACTACAAGACAATTTCAAAACAGGAACCCGTCATTGCGAGGAGGCGAAGCCGACGCGGCAATCTTGTTGCGTTGCGATGCGCGCACAAGGGCGGCAAGATTGCTTCGTTGCGCTCGCAATGACACGCATGCTCAGGCCGGCCGCAGGCCGTCGGCACCGAGGATTAACACGCGGTCGGCGGTGGCGGCGGCGGCGTGCGAATGCGTCACCAGGATGCCGGCGGCGTTGACCG
>CAMAWC010000139.1 GCA_945861875.1 Bordetella parapertussis | reverse complement strand
AACAGCTTGGCCAGGATGCGCGCTTCGCCGGGGGCGCGGCGCTTGCCGGGTCGCGTTACCAACCAGCCGACGGCACCGGGCGCTGAACGCACCCGTCATCACAATGGCCACCCCGCACCAATCCGCGCACCACGCCAACCATCTGCGCGGCATCCTCTACATCATGATCGCGGTGAGCTTTTTTGCCTTGCTCGATGCCGTGGCAAAATATCTATCAAAGTTTTACCCGGTTCCGGGCATTGTCTGGGCGCGTTATTTTTTCCAGGCACTGCTGATGCTGCTCGTGCTCGGGCCGCGCCTCGGCATGGGGCTGTGGCGCACCAATCGCCCCGGCCTGCAATTGGCGCGCGGCACGGTGCTGGTCTGCGCATCGCTGACTTTTTTCACCGCACTATCGCTGATGCCCCTGGCCGAGACTTCCGCCATCAGCTTTACCGCGCCCCTGATCCTGATGGCGCTGTCGGTACCCTTGCTGCGCGAGCGCGTCGATGGTCCGGCCTGGATCGCGGTGTGGCTGGGGTTTTTGGGCGTTGTACTGATCATCCGGCCGGGCACCGGGGTGTTCACCTGGGTCGCGTTGCTGCCGCTTTGCACGGCTTTCTTCAACGCCTCGTACCAGCTGCTGACGCGCAAATTAAGCGGCATCGACAGCACCCTGCCGACGCTGTTCTACGGCGGGCTGATCGGCGCCGTGATCATGTCCTGCATCCTGCCCTTTTACTGGGTCACGCCACAAAGCGTATTCCATGCTTTCTTGTATGTAATGCTCGGTGTGCTTGCCGGTATCGGCCATTTTGTGCTGATCAAGGCCTTCGACCATGCACCGGCTTCCTTGCTTGCGCCGTTTATTTACGTGCAAGTGGTGGCGGTGCTGCTGCTCGGTTACCTGGTGTTTGACAGCTTCCCCGACGCCTGGTCACTGACCGGGATGGCCATCATCGTTGCCAGCGGCATTTTCATGGCGACACGCCAGGCGCAGCGCATGCTGAGCGCGCGCGCCGAAGCCGACCGGGACTAGATGAATCAGCCCGCAGCCGTTTGCGGCTGGCGGCCGGTCAGCGGGTAGCGCGGATCGTTATAACCGGGTGTCGAGGGGTGGCCGGTGTGCACCAGGCCGTCGACCAGCGCCTCGTCCTCGGCGGTAAAGCCGTGCGCGAGGGCACCCAGGTATTCGTTCCATTGTTCGAGGGTGCGCGGACCGGCCAGCACGGAGGTGACGGCGCCGTTGTTCAGGACCCAATTGACGGCGAATTGCCCGGCGCTCATGCCGCGCTTTTCCGCATGCGCCTTGATGGTCTGCGCCATGGCGAGCGACTCGGGTCGAAACTCGGTCTGCAGCATGCGCGCGTCCTTGCGGCCGGCGCGCGAATCGGGCGGCGGCGCGCCCTCGGGTTTGTACTTCCCCGTAAGCACGCCGCGCGCGAGCGGGCTGTAGGGCACCACGCCCAGTCCGTAGTGTGCGCACGCCGGAATCACCTCGGTCTCGGGCATGCGGTTCATGGCGTTGTAATAAGGCTGGCAAATGACCGGGGCCGGCACGCCCATGTCGGCGGCGAGCCGCACCGCCTCGGCAATGCGCCAGCCGCGAAAATTGGAAACCCCCCAATAGCGCACCTTGCCCTGGGCGATGACATCACCCATCGCCGCCACCGACTCATCGAGCGGCGTGTCCGCATCGTCGATGTGAAAGTAATAGATATCGACATAGTCGGTATCCAGCCGGTCCAGGCTCATGTCGATGGCGCGCAATATCCAGGCGCGCGACAGGCCGCCGTCGTTGGGCGAATCGCCCATGCGATTGCCAACCTTGGTCGCCAGCACCCAGCGGTCGCGCTCGGCGGCGATGAGCTTGCCGGTGATGCGCTCGGACTCGCCCTTGGCGTACTGGTCGGCGGTGTCGATGAAATTGACACCGGCATCACGCGCCGACGCGACGATGCGCGCCGCCTCGGCGGCATCGGTGCGGTCGCCGAACATCATGGTTCCCAGGCACATTTTGGAAACCTTGAGACCGCTGCGGCCGAGGTTGCGGTAGTCCACGCCTACATCCTCTCGAAAATCGCGGCGATGCCCTGGCCGCCACCGATGCACATGGTCACCAGTGCGTAGCGCTTTTGCGTGCGATGCAATTCGTAGATCGCCTTGACGGTAAGAATGCAGCCGGTCGCGCCTATCGGGTGACCGAGCGCGACCGCGCCGCCGTTAGGGTTGACCCTCGCCGGATCAAGCCCGAGGTCGCGCGTCACCGCCATCGCCTGCACTGCGAATGCCTCGTTCGACTCGACCACGTCCATGTCAGTCGGTTTGAGCCCGGCTTTTTCGAACACACGCTTCACCGCCGGAATCGGTCCGAGGCCCATCAGTTGCGGATCGACGCCGGCATGGGCGTAGGCGACCAGACGGGCAAGCGGTTTCAATCCCTGTTTTTCCGCGGCCGCGCGATCAGCCAGCACCACCGCCGCAGCCGCATCGTTCAGCCCGGAAGCATTACCGGCGGTGACCGTGCCGTCCTTCTTGAAAGCGGCGCGCAGCTTTTGCAGGTCTTCTATTTTCATGCCGCGGCGCACGTGCTCATCGGTGTCGAACACCACCGTTCCCTTGCGGCCCTTGATTTCGACGCCGGTGATTTGTGTCTTGAAATGCCCCGCATCGAGCGCTTTTTCGGCGCGGTGGTGCGACTCGAGCGCGAAGGCATCCTGCTCTTCGCGCGTGATGCCGTACTTGGCGGCGATATTCTCCGCAGTGATACCCATGTGGCCGTGGCCGAAGGGATCGTGCAATGCGCCGGTCATGGCGTCGATCACGCCGATATCGCCCATGCGCTGGCCCCAGCGCGCCGCCGGCATGATATAGGCGGCGCGGCTCATGCTTTCCGCCCCGCCGGCGAGGGTGATATCACAGTCGCCCAGCAGGATGTGCTGCGAGGCCGACACGATGGCCTGCAAGCCGGAACCGCACAGGCGGTTGACGGTAAGGCAGGGCGTGCCATTGGCGAGGCCGCCGTCAATGGCGGCGACACGCGACAGGTACATGTCGCGCGCCTCGCCGTGGATGACGCTGCCGAAAACCACATGGCCTACGGCAGCCGCGTCGATTTTCGCCCGCACCACCGCCTCGCGCACGACAGCGGCGCCAAGCGCGGTCGGCGCCACGTCCTTCAACGCCCCGCCGTAGTCACCAATCGCAGTACGCACCCCGGAAAGCACCACTACCTCGCGTTGGGCCATGTCAGTCTCCTTGTCTTGGAAAATATTCGGTTTATTTTGCGGCGATGCGCAGTTTGGCACGCAAATCGTGCGCGTCACTGGAAGTTGCCGTCACCTCGGCCCAATCGCCCGCCTTCAGGCCGCCCGGTTTGGCGATGCGCACGACACCGTCTATTTCCGGCGCATCAGCCGACGAGCGTGCCAGCGCCACGCCATCGCGCACCTCATCGACCAGAACGCGCATGTCTTTTCCGACTTTGCGCGCGAGCCGACGCGCGCTGATTTTTTCCTGTGTTGCCATAAAGCGCGCCTGGCGCTCGTGCTTGAGCTCCTCGGCCACCGGATTGGGCAGCGCGTTGGCGGCGGCGCCGTCGACGGCCGAGTAAGTAAAGCAACCGACGCGATCGAGTTCCGCCTCTTCAAGAAACTCGAGCAATTCGTCGAACTCGACCCCGGTCTCGCCGGGGAAACCGACAATGAAGGTACTGCGTATGGTCAATTCCGGGCAGGCCGCACGCCAGGCGCGAATACGGTCGAGGTTCTTCTCACCCGAGGCCGGGCGCTTCATCAGCTTGAGGATGCGCGGATTCGAATGCTGGAAAGGCACATCAAGGTAGGGCAATACCCGCCCTTCAGCCATCAGGGGTATGACCTCGTCAACGTGCGGATAGGGGTAGACGTAGTGCAACCTGACCCATACATCAAGGTCGGCCAGAGCGCGCACCAGGTCGTTCATGCGCGTCTTTACCGGACGCCCCTGCCAGAACCCGGTGCGGTACTTCACATCCACGCCATAGGCGCTGGTGTCCTGAGAAATGACCAGCAACTCCTTGACGCTGGCCCTGGCGAGGTTTTGCGCCTCCTGCATCACGTCGCCGATTGGCCTGCTGACAAGATCGCCGCGCATCGAGGGGATGATGCAAAAGCTGCAGCGGTGATTGCAGCCCTCGGAGATTTTCAGGTAGGCGTAATGCGCGGGCGTGAGTTTGACGCCCTGCGACGGCACGAGGTCGGTGTAGGGGTCGTGCGGCCTAGGCAGGTGGGTGTGCACCGCCTGGAGCACCCCCGCGGTATCGTGCGGCCCGGTCACCGCCAGCACCGCTGGATGCGCCGCCCGCACCACGCCGTCTTTTGCCCCGAGGCAGCCGGTGACGATCACCTTGCCGTTTTCCGAAAGTGCCTCGCCGATGGCGTCCAGCGATTCGGCGACCGCCGAGTCGATGAAGCCGCAGGTATTAACGATGACCAGGTCCGCGCCCTCGTAGGAGGGCGACATAAGGTAACCCTCGGCGCGCAATTGCGTGAGGATACGCTCTGAATCGACCAGCGCCTTGGGGCAGCCGAGCGACACAAAGCCCACTTTGGGCGACACCGGCTTTTTCTCAGGTTTCATCGATTGGTTATCCGCGCTTGCGCCGCGGGCGGCGGCATCCAGGCCGGCGCCGTCCTCACCCGGGGGCGCCGGCGCCGGTCGGCAATACTCAGGATTTGTCTTTTTTGCCGCTGCCTTCTTCACCCGCAGGCTTGCCCTGCGGAAAACCGGGGAACTGGAATCCCGAGAACATGGTCTTGGTCTGGTTCTCCAGTTGCTCCTGCATTTTCACAAAGACATTCTTGCTTTGGTCCATGTAGGCCGACATCACGCTGTTCATCGCCGGCCCCTGGAAATTCATGAACTGCGCCCACAGTTGCTCGTTGACCTTGCTCGGGTCGCCATATAGCACCTTGGACTGGTCATGGATGCGCTTCTGGATCTCGGTAAAAGCCTCGACGTTCTTCTCCAGGTACGACCCCATCATGCCCTGCATGGCGTTGCCGTAAAAGCGGATGAGCTGCGAGAGCACGTCGGCCGAGAACATCGGCACACCACCCGATTCCTCCTCGAGGATTATTTGCAGCAGGATGGCGCGCGTCAGGTCTTCACCCGACTTGGCGTCGACGACCTGGAAAGCCTCTTGCTTGAGCACCAGTTCCTTGACGTCGGCCAGGGTGATGTAACTCGAGGTCTTGGTATCGTAAAGACGGCGGTTCGGGTATTTCTTTATCAGTCGCAATACATCTGTCATGGCTGCTCCGGTAGTCGATGGGTGGCGGGGGCAAGTCCCCTTTGCAGGCACGCGTTACTGCATGTGCTGGCCACCGTTGATAGCGATATTGGCACCGGTGACGAACGCCGCTTCCTCGGAACACAGGTAAATGATCAGGCCGGCCACTTCTTCAGGCTTGCCCAGGCGTCCCACCGGGATTTGCGGAATGATCTTGGTATCGAGAATTTCCTTGGGGATGGCGGTAACCATCTTGGTGCCGATATAGCCGGGGGAAATGGTGTTGATGGTGACACCTTTCCGTGCAACCTCAAGGGCGAGCGCCTTGGTAAAGCCGTGCATGCCCGACTTGGCGGCGGAGTAATTGGTCTGGCCGAACGCGCCCTTGGATCCGTTCACCGACGAGACGTTGATGACCCTGCCCCAGCCACGCTCGACCATGCCATCGCAGACCGGCTTGGTCATGTTGAACACGCTGTCAAGGTTGGTGTGCATCACCGCGTCCCAGTCCGGCTTGCCCATTTTCTTGAAGGTCATGTCGCGGGTGATGCCGGCATTGTTGACAAGGATGTCGACCGGGCCGACCTCGGCCTGGATCTTCGCCACCGCCTGCTGGCAGGAATCATAATCGGCGACGTCCACACCGTAGGCATGGAAGTTGTAGCCCCGTGCCTTCATGTCGGCGATCCACTGCGTCGCACCCTTGTTGCCGGGCGAATGCGTCACGACAACCTTGTAACCGGCATCGGCCATCTTGGTGCTGATCGACTCTCCCAAGCCGCCCATGCCACCGGTTATTACCGCTACGCGCTGTACCATTTTCCCCTCCTCCAAGACTAATATTTAAACTGCCGTTTGATTATGTCACCAAATTCAAGCCCGTCAATAAACGACGAAATTGCCCATTTCTTACTCCATATGCAAGCCGCCGTTGATCGAGATATTCGCGCCGGTGACGTAGGCCGCCTCGTCAGAAACGAGGTAGGCGATCAAGCCGGCGATTTCCGAGGGCTGGGCAAGCCGGCCCATGGGGATTTGGGCAACGATCTGGTCGCGCACCTCCTGCCTGATCGCCATCACCATGTCGGTGGCGACGTAGCCTGGCGAAATGGTGTTTACCGTGACGCCTTTCTTCACCACTTCCTGCGCCAGCGCCTTGGAAAATCCGTGCATCCCGGCCTTGGCCGCGGAGTAATTGGTCTGGCCGAACTGGCCCTTGAGCGCATTGACCGAGGACATATTGATGATGCGACCCCAACCGCGCTCGGTCATGCCCTCTACCACCTGGCGGGTGACGTTGAATACCGAGTTGAGATTGGTGTTGATGACCGCGTACCAGTCGCCGGGCGACATGCGCTTGAACACGCCGTCGCGGGTGATACCGGCGTTGTTGACAAGAATGTCGATGGGCCCGATGGTCGCACCCACCTTGTAGAACATCTCGGCGCAGGAATCAAAATCCTCGACGTTGCCTTCGGCCGCATGCACCTGCAGGCCATCGGCGCGCATCGTCTGCAGCCAGGCGTCCTTGCGCTCGTAGTCGGGCAGGCAGCCGGCCACCACCTTGACACCGCCCGCGGCGAGGCGCCGACAAATGGCGGTGCCTATGCCGCCCATGCCGCCGGAAACAAAGGCGACACGCTGCAAAGCCGGGATCACCTGCTCTCCCCCGGCTTTTGCACCCGCAAGACTGCGTTCCAGCACACCTGTACCCATCGAATCTGCTCCCGCGCTGTCAACTCTAGCGCTCTATCGCGAGCGCAACACCCATGCCGCCGCCGATACAAAGCGCGGCAAGACCTTTTTTCGCATCACGCCGGATCATTTCGTGGATCAGCGTGACCAGGATGCGGCAGCCCGACGCACCGATCGGGTGGCCGATGGCGATGGCACCGCCATTGACGTTGATCTTCGAGGTATCCCAGCCCATTTCCTTGTTGACGGCGATCGCTTGCGCGGCGAACGCTTCGTTGATTTCCATCAGGTCAAGGTCCTTGGCACTCCAGCCGGCCTTGGACAGGCACAGCCTGGATGCGGGCACCGGCCCCATGCCCATGATTTTCGGATCAACACCGGCCGAGGAGTAGGCCTTGATGCGTGCCAGCGGCTTGAGGCCCAGTTCATCGGCTTTTTTCGCCGACATCATGATCACCGCCGCCGCACCGTCGTTGATGCCCGAGGCGTTGCCCGCGGTCACCGTGCCGTTCTTGTCGAACGCCGGACGCAGTGCGCCAAGCGATTCCACCGT
>CAMAWC010000138.1 GCA_945861875.1 Bordetella parapertussis | reverse complement strand
CTGCGGCGCGCCAGCGGCGAGGTTTCCGCGGGGTAATCGATGATGAAGGTCGGCTGGATAAGCAGCGATTCGACGGTCTCCTCGAACAAGGCCAGTTGCAGCGCACCCACACCCTGCGAATTCTTGGCCTCGACACCGCGTTTTTTCAGTTCAATGGTGAGAAAGGCGCGGTCATCAAGGGGGGCATCCGCGTAGGGCGCATGGTATTTGCGCATGGCCTGGGCCACGGTGATGCGGTCAAAGGGTTTGGACAAGTCGACCATGTGCTCCCCGTAGGGCAGCATGGTGGTGCCCAGGACCTTGAGCGCCACTTCGCGCATCAACTCCTCGGTGAAGGTCATAAGGTAGCGGTAGTCGCGATAGGCCTCGTAGAACTCCATCATGGTGAATTCGGGATTGTGGCGGACCGAAATGCCCTCGTTCCTGAAGTTGCGGTTGATTTCGAACACCCGCTCAAAGCCGCCGACCACCAGGCGCTTGAGGTAGAGCTCCGGTGCGATGCGCAAAAAAAGCTGCATGTCGAGGGTATTGTGATGGGTGGCAAAGGGGCGCGCCGCGGCGCCGCCGGGGATCGGGTGCATCATCGGCGTTTCGACTTCGAGATAGCCCCTGGCGACCATGAAGGCGCGGATTTCCTGCACGATGCGGCTGCGCGTGAGAAAAGTCTTGCGCGTGTCCTCATTGGTGATCAGGTCCACGTAGCGCTGGCGATACTTGATCTCCTGGTCGGTCAGGCCGTGGAATTTTTCCGGCAAGGGCCGCAACGCCTTGGACAGCAGGCGCACCTGGCTGGCATTGACCGACAGCTCGCCGGTGCGCGTCTTGAACATCGTCCCGGTCACGCCTAGGATGTCGCCGAGGTCCCAGTGCTTGAACGCGTCGTGCACTTCGGCGCCGACACCGTCGTTGGTGATGTAGACCTGCATGCGCCCGCTGCCGTCCTGCAGGGTGGCGAAGCTCGCCTTGCCCATGACGCGTTTTAACACCATGCGCCCGGCGATAACGGCCTTGATGCCCGCAGGTTCGAGTTCTTCCTTGGTTTTTGCGCCGTGGGCAGCGTGCAGCGCCGCGGCCTCGTCCTGGCGTGCAAAGTCGTTGGGAAAAGTGACGCCCTTTTCGCGCAGCTTGGCCAGCTTCTCGCGCCGCTCGGCGATGATCTGGTTTTCGTCCTGTGGTGCTGGATTGCCGGATTGCTCAGCCATCATCTGTTTCCTTTTGTTGACGCTTTGTCAGAATTTCCTATGTCATTCCGAGCGCAGCGAGGAATCTGCTTTGTACCACTCGTCGCTCAAATCTGCCCAGGCTGGGTTGTGTGCCTCAATCAGGGATGTTTTCTTTTCCCGTCTCCAGCCCTTTATTTGTTTTTCCCTTGCAATGGCGCTGATTACGTCAGGTGTTTCCTCGCAATGCACCAGACGGTCGATGTTGTAGGTCTTGGTAAATCCGTCTACAACTTTTCCCTTGTGCTCGAACACCCGGCGTTCGAGATTATTGGTGACACCGACATACAATCGTCTTGATTTACTCGCCAGGATGTAAACCCAATAGCTTCGCATGACGTGTCTGAAAGCAGATTCCTCGCTGCGCTCGGAATGACAAGAAAAATGCCGAATTAGTTATTCTTAGACGCCTTGTTTCAGGCTGGCTGAAATAAAATCGTCGAGGCCGCCGTCGAGAACGGCCTGGGTGTTGCCGGTTTCGACATTGGTGCGCAAATCCTTGATGCGCGACTGGTCGAGGACGTAGGAGCGGATCTGGTGGCCCCAGCCGATGTCGGTCTTGGAGTCTTCCATCGCTTGCTTGGTCTCGTTGCGCTTGCGCAACTCAAGTTCGTACAGCCGCGACTTGAGCATCGCCATGGCCTCCGCACGGTTGCGGTGTTGCGAGCGGTCGCTCTGGCACTGCACCACGATATTGGTCGGCACGTGGGTGATACGCACCGCCGAGTCGGGTTTGTTGATGTGCTGGCCGCCGGCGCCCGAGGCGCGGTAGGTGTCGATGCGCAGGTCGGCCGGGTTGATGTCGATCTCGATCGAGTCGTCGACCTCCGGATAGACGAACACGCTGGCAAACGAGGTATGCCGCCTGGCGTTGGAATCGAAGGGCGATTTCCTCACCAGCCGGTGCACGCCCGATTCGGTGCGCAGGTGGCCAAAGGCATAGGGGCCGCTGATCTTGAGCGAAGCGCTCTTGATGCCGGCGACATCACCGTCCGAGTGCTCGAGGATTTCGATCTTGAAGCCCTTTTTTTCGGTATAGCGCAGGTACATGCGCTCAAGAATCTGCGCCCAGTCCTGCGCCTCGGTGCCGCCGGAGCCCGCCTGGATGTCGAGAAAGCAGTTGTTGGGGTCGAGAGGGTTGGCGAACATGCGCTGGAATTCGAGCGCGGCCACGGCCTTGCCCACCGCCGCGATATCGGTTTCCACCGAGACGAGGGTACCGTCGTCGTTTTCAGCGCGCGCCATTTCAAACAGTTCCTGCGCATCGCGCAGGTGCGAATCGATGTTGGTGAGCGAACCGACCACGGCCTCGAGGGTCTTTTTTTCCCGTCCGAGGTCCTGCGCGCGCTTGGCGTCGTTCCAGACGCCCGGGTCTTCGAGTGAAAGGCTTACTTCGGCGAGGCGGGAGCGCTTGACCTCGTAGTCAAAGATACCTCCGCAACTCGAGCGAACGAGCGTTAAGGTCGGCGAGGGCGCCCGCGAGGGCGTTGAGGCGTTCAGCTTCCATGTTCTGCGCGTATTCCGGGTAAAAGTGCAAAGGCGCAGCGCGCCAAGCCCCCGATTATACCGGCATTGCGCGATGCCCCGGCTTGTTCTACCCTGCTGGAACTGATCAAACTTGTGGGCGT
Organism: Bordetella parapertussis; assembly: GCA_945861875.1. Lineage (GTDB taxonomy): Bacteria > Pseudomonadota > Gammaproteobacteria > Burkholderiales > SG8-39 > CAITSH01. Next base: position 5,045 of record CAMAWC010000138.1, on the reverse strand, counting down.
CGGAACATCATGGCATTCGGTAATTCAGGCAGGTCGGGTCCGGGAGCGAGCGCGCGGGTATTTACCGCAGTATTTTTCGTTTGTCTCGCCTTACTCGGCTACTCGTTGACGCTGCAGCACCTTGACGGCCTCGACCCCTGCCCATGGTGCGTGGTGCAACGGCTCGGGTTCATTGCGGTTGCGCTGGTTGCGCTGGCGGCGGCGTTGCACCGGCCGGGATCGGTGGGCACGGCCATCTATTCGGTTTTCGGCGGCCTGGTCGCCGCCGGTGGGGTTGCCGCGGCGAGCTACCACATGTACATACAGAGCGACCCGGCGCGGGCCATGGCCTGCGCCGGGTCGCCGGTGGAGCGCTTTCTGGACGCATCAAGACTCGGCAAGATCATTCCGCCGCTGCTGCAATACGACGGGCTGTGCACGCCCAAGCCATGGAAATTCCTCACCCTGTCCATCCCGGAATGGTCGCTGGTGTGGTTTGTCATCCTGCTGGTGACCTTTATCGTCACGCCGTTCGTATTTCGCAAGTGATGGTGCTTTCGGGGGCGGCGGTGACAATCACGGCATCGGCGGCATGAGCACGCTCTCGCAGAAAATTTCCCAGCGTCTGGCGCGCGACATCGTCGACGGCGTCCTCAAGCCGGGTGCCAAGCTCGAGGAAATCGTCCTTGCCAAGCGTTTTCGCGTGTCGCGCAGCCCGGTGCGTGACGCCCTGCGCGAACTGGCGGCGACCGGCCTGATCGAGTCGCAACCGCGCCGGGGGTTTTCGGTCGCGACCATAGACCTTGCCGGCCTGCTTGATTTGTTCGAGGCGGCGAGTGAGGTCGAGGGCTTGTGCGCCAAGTTGTGCGCCCTGCGCGCCGGCATGGCGGAAAAAAAGCAGATAGAGCTTGTCCACAATCGTGCCAGGAAGGCAGTCCTTGACGGTGATGCCGACAGCTACGCCGAGCTGAATGAGAGCTTTCACCAGTCCATCTACATCGGCGCCCGCAACCGCAACCTGCAGGCGCTCGCGGCAAACCTGCGCCAGAGGCTGGAAGCGTTCCGTTCGCAGGAATTCTTCAATACCGGCGACCGACTGCAGACCTCGGTTGCCGAACACGAGGTCATCACTCGGGCGATTATCCGCGCCGATGCGGTGGGCGCTTTTGATGCGATGTGCGCGCACACCGCTAGCAGCGCGACCAACGTCATTGAGTTTTTCGAGCAGCAGCACGGCGGCGGAAGGGCGGGGAACACCGTTGCACCGGCCGGCGGGCGGCTTTTGCCGCGCCTTACCCGGCCCGCCCCGGTGACGACGGCGGCCAAAAAGCCACGTTCCGCGGCGCGAGGCACCCGCCGCTAGACGGCCTGCGATCGCGGCGCGCCTGCCGCCGCTTCGCTAGCCTGTTTGTGGTGCATCCTGCGCACCGGCTCCGCTCCTTTTTCGGCGAATAAGGGCATGGGACACGGCGGCGGGGCGCAACCCTAGGAAATTCCATCGTGTATACATAAAAAAATGCTTGCATACACAAAAAAATGCCGTTAAATTGCAACTGTCCCATAACCGCCAAAGAGAATCGCCATGACCTGGTTCGCACTCGCCACCTACAAAAGCAAGGGGGCCCTTGTCCCCGCCGTCGCCGTCGCAGGCAAGCTCTACGATCTGAAAACCGCCGCCAAAGCGGCCAAAGCTGCCGGCATGAAGGCCGAGTGGTTTTCCGGTGGTGTCGAGGCCATCATGCGTGACTGGAAGGCTGCCGGACCGGCCTTGCGCAAGGCCGGTCCGGCGATCGCCAAGCTGGCGGAGTCGGGCAAGCTCAAGGCGGTCGGCACCGCCGACAAGCTGGCCATGGCACCTTACCGCCCGCAGCGGATTTTCTGCGCCGCTTCGAACTTCATCGAACATGCCAACGAGATGACCACCGTGCTCGCGGCCAAGAGCGACAGCAAGCCCTATATGTTCCTCAAGCTGCAAAACACCGTGATCGGCCCGCGCGAAACGGTGCGCAAGCCGGCCGAAACCAACATGCTCGATTGGGAGGTTGAACTGGCGGCGGTAATCGGCAAGCGTGCGCGCCGCGTGTCCCTGGCCAGGGCGCTCGACTATGTCGCCGGCTATTCGATTGTCAACGACGTTTCGGCGCGCGACCTCAACATGCGCAGCGACTACCCGTTCAAGTTCGACTGGTTCCAGGGCAAGTGCCACGACACCTTCGCGCCTTTTGGGCCGTGCATTGTGCCGTCCTGGCTGATCAAGGACCCGCAGGCCCTGCGCATGCAATTGACGGTCAACGGCAAGAGCATGCAGGATGATTCGACCAAGAATATGATCTGGACAGTGCGCGAACAAATCGCCTACTTGTCCACCATTGTCACGCTGGAACCCGGCGACGTGATCGCCACCGGCACCCCCGCCGGCGTGGGCATGGGCCGCGGGATTTACCTCAAGGCCGGCGATGTGATGGAGGCGACGCTGGAGAACATCGGGTCGCTGCGCAATCCGGTTGCCGCTGAAAAAGTCTGACCATCCGTTTTCTTTTCGGGAGAAAGTCATGAACCACAGGCTCATAGGTTTCGTAGCATCACTGGTCGCCGGTTTTGTCGCCGGATCTGCCATCGCCCAGGAAAAAGTCACCTACAACATGGCTTGGCTGCCGCAGGGCAGTTCCATCGGCGTGATCGTCGCCCAGGACAAGGGCTGGTTCAAGGAGGCGGGGCTGGATGTGAATATTGTCCGCGGTTACGGCGGCACCCGGACTGCGAACGAACTGGACCAGGGGCAGTTTGAGTTCGGCTATGTCGATCCAATCAGTCTTGTGCTCAACCGTTCCAACGGCGGCAAGATAAAGATGATCGGCGCGATCAACACCAAATGGCCCGGTGCGATCTGCTGGGTGACCAGCCGGATGTCGCCCAAGACGCTCGATGACCTTGGCGGGCGCGCGCTTGGCGGCGGATCGGCGTCGCCGGTGCACAACGTGGTTCCCGCCTGGCTGGAGTTGAATGGCAAGCCGCGCGATTTCATCAAGCTGATGCGCCTTGATCCGGCCGTGATCTCGGGCTCGCTGGTCGAGGGGAAAATCGACCTCGTCGAATGCTGGAAGGGCAGTGACCGGGTGGTGACGCAGCGAACAGCCGCCACGGCAGGGCTCAATGTCGCCTGGTTTGACTACGCCGATTATGGCCTCAATGCCTATGGCAACGGTTTTGCCGCCTCGGAGGCGCTGATCAAGTCCAAGCCGGACATGGTGCGCAAGTTCCTGCGCAGTTCCTACCGCGGATTCGACTTTGCCATCGCCAATCCGGACCAGGCCGCGGATATCCTGGTAAAAATGTTTCCTGTGGTTGATCGTGCCATAGCGCTGCAGCAGATCAAGGAAATTGGCGAACTGATCCAGGATCCGCAGGCCAAACAGAACGGCCTCGGTTTCATCCGCGATGACCGCATCCGCTCGACCATATCCTTTGTCGACAAGGCCTATGACCTGAAGGGCAAGGTTCGCGCCGAGGATGTGTTCACCAACGAGTTCCTGAAGTAGCGGGCCGGGGTCGTCATGCAGCGTCCAAAACCGCGCAAGTTGGGCCATCTTGTCCTCAATGTGCGTGATATCCAGAAATCGGTAAGTTTTTATACCGAGATCGTCGGGCTGGATGTTTCCGACTGGATCTCCGACCAGATGGTGTTCATGCGCAGCGGTACCGATCATCACGACCTTGCCCTGGCGCAAATTCCGGCGGACCAGGATGTTGCCACCGATACCTACCGGCCGTGGCGTCCGGGGCTGGAGCACTTCTCCTATGAACTCGCCTCTATCGCCGAGATCGAGGCAATGGGGCGTTTTTTGCAGGAGCGGGGTGTCGAGATAGTGCGCGGCATCGGCAAGCACGGGCCGGGCGAGAATGTCTTCCTGGTGTTCAAGGATCCCGACGGCAATTACGTCGAATTTTATTGCGATATGGTGCAGATTCCCAGGGACGCGAAGCACACCGCCCAGGTCTGGCCCAACGACCTTGACGGCTTTGACCAATGGCACTTCAAGCGCTTCCTCGTGCCGCCGCCCGATTGGGGTCCGCGACCGGACGGCAAGAAGTAAGTCCAATGCTGTCAGCACCCAAGCTGCTTGGAATTCCCCGCAGCATCACCGACCCGGTCATTGCCTTCGCCCTGGTGGCGATAGTGTGGGAGAAGGCGGTCGACCTGTTCCAGATCAAGCGCTACCTGCTGCCGCCGCTTTCCCAGATCCTGCAAACCTCCTGGAACAATCGTGATTTGCTGTTACGCGAGTCGATGGTCACCGCATGGGAGGTGCTGCTCGGTTACGTCTGGGCACTGGCCGGCGGCATTTTGCTCGGACTTGCCATCTTTGCCTGGCCGGTGTTCCGGCGCACCGTATATCCGCTGGTCGTGATGTTCCAGGGCTTGCCGAAAATCGCCCTCGCGCCACTGCTGGTGGTGTGGTTTGGATACGGCACGTCGTCCAAGGTGTTGATGGCCTTCCTGTTTGCGTTTTTTCCAGTGGTGATCTCGACCCTGGGCGGGCTGGCCGGCACGCCGGCGCACCTGATCGAGCATTTTCACGCCATCGGGGCGTCTTCCTGGACGATGTTCCGGCGCTTGCGTGTGCCAAGCGCGCTGCCGGCCATCATGGACGGTTGCAAGACGGCAATGCCGCTGGCGGTGATCGGCGCGATCGCCGGCGAATTCGTCGGGTCCGAGAAAGGCCTTGGCAACCTGATCCTGCTGGCCAACGCCAACGCCAAGACGGACCTGGTATTTGCGGCGCTTCTGGCAATCTCGATCCTCGTAGGGGGCTTTTACCTGCTGATCGAACTGGCGGCTAAACGGGTGTGGTGGCGCGCCTTTTGAAGGCGCGTTGCGAACTGGAAATTAAAAAGGAGTAACAATCATGGCAAAGCTTCGTCATATCGCAATGGCCGTTCCTGACCCGGAAGAGGCGGCCAAGTTCTACATGAAGACCTTTGGCATGACCGAGGCGGGCAAGACCGATTCACCGCTCGCCACGGGCGTGTACCTGACCGACGGCACCATCTGCCTCGCCCTGCTC
>CAMAWC010000137.1 GCA_945861875.1 Bordetella parapertussis | reverse complement strand
TTGTGGGCCGAGTTTAGGTCCCGGCCCATTGGCGCGAGCATCGCAGGGCAGTCGCGCAGCGACCGTCACCTCCGGGTCGCCTTCTTTTGGTTACTTTTCTTGGCGAAGCAAGAAAAGTGACTCGCTCCCCGCAGGGGAGTGAAACCACCCATCTCAAAAAATGAGAAATCGCTAGCGCAGCGAAGAACCGACCCCATGGATTCCCGCTTGCGCGGGAATGACGGCAGCGGCAGCAAGCACGGCGGTGCGGAGGCCGGATGGCTGGAAAGCCGCTTCCAGAGCGGCTTTCCAGCGTATGTCCCTATGCAGCTGGGCCCGCTCAGGGCATCACAATCCTACCCGGCCCCTCACCGCCCATCTCCAGCATCAGCGAATTCATGCGCTTCACAAATCCCGCCGGGTCTTCGAGCTGGCCGCCTTCGGCCAGCAAGGCCTGGTCGAACAGCAGGTTGGACCAGTCGGCGAAACGCGCCTCTTCCTTTTTCAGCCGGACGATCATGGCGTGGTCGGGATTGATTTCCATGATGGGTTTTACGTCCGGGGCTTTTTGTCCGACCGACTTGAGGATGCGCGCAAGGTTGCCGCCCGGGTCGTGTTCGTCGGCAACGAGGCAGGACGGCGAATCGGTCAGGCGGTGGGTGATGCGCACTTCCTTGACGCGCTCACCCAGGGCTTCCTTGATTTTTTCAACGAGACCCTTGTACTCGCCGGCCTGGGCTTCCTGGGCTTTTTTCTCCTCGTCGGCAAGGCCGCCAAGGTCCAGTTCACCGCGCGCCACCGAGGCGAGCGGCTTGCCTTCGAACTCGTTGAGGTTTGAAACCAGCCACTCATCGACGCGCTCGGACAAGAGCAGCACTTCCACGCCTTTTTTGCGGAAAAACTCCAGGTGCGGGCTATGCTGCGCGGCAAGGAAGGTCTCGGCGGTGACGTAATAGATCTTGCTCTGCTCGGGCTTCATGCGCGAAACGTAGTCGGCGAGCGACACCGTCTGCTCCTCGCTGTCGGTGTGTGTCGAAGAAAAACGCAGCAGCTTGGCAATGCGTTCCTTGTTGGCAAAGTCCTCGCCCACGCCCTCTTTCATGACGCGGCCGAATTCGCGCCAGAAGGTCGTGAACTTTTCCTTCTGGTTCTCGGCGAGGTCCTCGAGCAGGGTCAGCACGCGCTTGACGCAGCCGGCGCGAATCGCCTCGATGTCGCGGCTCTCCTGCAGGATTTCGCGCGACACGTTGAGCGGCAGGTCGGCCGAATCGACCACGCCGCGCACAAAGCGCATGTAGGCGGGCAGCAACTGCTCGGCGTCGTCCATGATGAACACGCGTTTCACATACAGGCGCACGCCGTGGCGGTGCTGCCGGTCGAACAGGTCGAAGGGTGCGCGCGCCGGCACGTACAGCAGTTGCGTATATTCCTGGCGGCCTTCGACGCGGTTGTGGGTATAGGCCAGCGGCGGCTCGAAGTCATGGCCGATGTTCTTGTAGAACTCGTTGTACTGCTCTTCGCTGACCTCGGACTTGGGTCGTGCCCAAAGGGCGCTGGCCTGGTTGACGGTTTCCAGCTCTTCGGCGGGAACATCCTTGGCAAGCTCGTCACCCTCCTTTTTCTCCTGTTCCTTTTTCATCAGGATGGGGATGGCGATGTGGTCCGAGTACTTGCGCAGCAGCGACTTCAACTTCCAGTCATTGAGCAGTTCGTCCTCGCCTTCGCGCAGGTGCAGTGTGACCTCGGTGCCGCGCGATGCCTTTTCGGCGTGCTCGAGCGTGTACTGCCCGCTGCCCTCGCCCATGTTGCATTCCCAGCGCACCGCTTCGGTGGCGCCGGCGCGGCGCGTCAGCACTGTCACCTTGTCGGCGACGATGAACGAGGAATAAAAGCCGACGCCGAACTGGCCGATGAGGCGCGCGTCCTTGGCCTGGTCGCCGGTGAGGGTGGAGAGGAACTCGCGCGTGCCCGAGCGGGCGATGGTGCCGATGTTGGCAATCACCTCTTCGCGCGACATGCCGATGCCGTTGTCCGAAATGCTGATGGTGCGCGCCACCTTGTCAAAGGCGACGTGGATCTTCAGGTCGGCGTCATCGCCGTAAAGCGCGGGCGTGGCAAGGGCCTCGAAGCGCAGCTTGTCGGCGGCGTCCGAGGCGTTGGAAACGAGCTCGCGCATGAAGATCTCCTTGTTGCTGTACAAGGAATGGATCATCAATTGCAGCAGTTGCTTGACCTCGGCCTGGAAGCCCAGGGTTTCTTTTGCCGACTCGGTCGGCGTGGCGGTGTCGCTCATGCAAAACTCCCGTTGTCGCTGTATTTGCGACGAAATATAAATTTTAGATAATCTAACCATCCCGTCATTCCCGCGAAAGCGGGAATCCAGCGACTCTGAAGCCTCAACCCAACGACACTGGATCCCCGCTTTCGCGGGGATGACGGCATGGAAGAGTATTCAGGACCACCTTGGGGCCGCCATTATATTGGTCCTTGCGTCAAGGGATTCAAGTCCCTGCGCTACAATGCGCTGCCACCCCTACCCGCCGCCCCGTACTCCCGCACTCCCGTGACCCTACATCCGCAATTCATTGCCGGCGCCAAAGCCACCATGGTCGCCCTGCCCGGCATTGTTTCCTGGGGGCTTATCACCGGGGTTGCCATGGTCGGCGCCGGCCTGACGCCGTTCGCCGCCTTCGCCATGTCCCTGCTGGTCTACGCCGGGGCGAGCCAGCTTGCGGCGATGCAGCTGATGAGCGCCGGCGCACCGCTGTTGCTGATTATCCTGGCGGGCCTGGTAATCAACCTGCGCTTCATGTTGTTCAGCCTGTCCATTTCCCCCTATTTTCGCCGCCTGACAGCCTTGCGCCGCGCCCTTTACAGCTATCTGCTGTCCGACAACGGCTATGCCGTGAGCATCCACAACCTCACCAGCCATGCCGACGACCCGGACCGCCACCAGTATTTTTTCGGCTCCGTCGCCGCGGTATGGGTGGGCTGGCAGATCGGCACGCTCTTGGGCATCGTCCTTGGCGCCAGCGTGCCCTCCGGCTGGTCGCTTGAATTCACCATCATTCTCACCTTTATTGCGCTGGTCATACCGCATATCAAGGACAAGGCGAGCGTCGCCGCGGCCATCACCGCCGGTATGGTCGGCCTCGCCACCGCCGGACTGCCGTTTCGCCTCGGGCTGATCATCTCGGCGACCGCGGCCATAGGCGCCGGCATGCTGGTCGAACGGCCGAAGAGCCAAGGGCGGGCCTAGGCCATGGACACCCTCACCGTCTGGGCGCTTATTTTCGGCCTCACGCTGACCAGCTTTTGCAGCCGCGGCGCGTTTATTTCGCTGCTTTCCAACTTTACGCCGCCGGCGCCGCTGCAGCGCGCACTGCGGCTGGTGCCGGTGGCGATTTTCGTCTCCCTGGTGGTGCCCGAACTGCTGCTCGTCGGCGGTCAACTCCAGTTTTCACCGGCCAATGCCAAGCTGTGCGCCGGGCTCGCCGCCATCGCCGTGGCCTGGCGCACGCGCAACACCCTGCTCACCCTGCTCGCCGGCATGGTCGTGCTGCACCTTGTGCGCACGCTAAACAGTTAAAATGTGGCCTCGGCGCACCGCGGTTTCCGTGTAAGCCCCTGTAAAAACAAGCACGCAAGGCCCGCCGGACCGAACTTCGGCCCGCGGATGCGGTCATTAGCTTGGCCGCTCCGGCACAACGACCAACCAATGCTGAAAAATCCATGACCACACGCCTGATCACCCTCCTGACGTTTGTCCTTTCGCTGGCCTTTGCCGGCGGCAGCCTGGCCCAGCAGGCCGCCGGCCTTGCCAAATTCACCACCGTCGAGGGCATTTCAGAATACCGCCTCGCCAACGGCCTCCGGGTGTTGCTGCTGCCGGATGGTTCGCTCGATACCACCACCGTCAACATCGTCTACCTCGTCGGTTCGCGCGACGAGGGCTACGGCGAATCGGGCATGGCCCACCTGCTCGAGCACCTGCTGTTCAAGGGCACTCCGCGCCATCCGGACATCAAGGCCGAATTCACCGCCAAGGGCGCGCGCTGGAACGGCACCACCTCGCTTGACCGCACCAATTACTACGAGACCTTTACCGCCACCCCGGCCAACCTTGACTGGGCGCTCGAGGTCGAAGCCGACCGCATGGTCAATTCGCGCGTCTCGCGCGCCGACCTCGATACCGAAATGACGGTGGTGCGCAATGAATTCGAGTCGGGCGAGAACAGCCCCTTTGGCGTGCTGTCGCAGCGCATGGCGGCGACGGCTTTTGTCTGGCACGGCTACGGCCGTTCCACCATAGGCGCGCGCTCGGACATCGAAAACGTGCCGATCGAGCGCCTGCAGGCCTTTTACCGCCACTATTACCAGCCCGACAACGCGGTGCTGGTCATCGCCGGCAAGTTCGACGAGGCGCAGGCCCTGGAAATGGTGGCCAAACACTTCGGCCCGATTCCCAAACCCACACGTACGCTGCAAAAAACCTACACCGTCGAACCCACCCAGGACGGCGAGCGCAGCGTCACGCTGCGCCGCGCCGGCGACGTGCAAATCGTCGCCGCGCTCTACCACATCGCCCCGGGCGCGAGCACCGACTACGCCGCCATCGACCTGCTGACCAATATCATCGGCAACACCCCCGGCGGACGCCTGCACAAGGCGCTCGTGGACACCAAGCTTGCCACCTCCACCTGGGGCCACGAACGCCAGCAGCGCGAAGCGGGCTACGCCAGCTTTGGCGCCAGCCTGCGACCGGACATGTCCCTAGAGGCCGCGCGTGACGCCCTGCTCAAGGCGCTGGAGAGCGTAGCCGCCAATCCGATTAGCGCCGCGGAACTGGAGCGCTCGCGCACGCAACTGCTCAATGAAATCGAAAACACCCTCGCCAATACACGGTCCCTGTCAACCACCATCACCGAATACATCGCCATCGGCGACTGGCGCCTGATGTTCCTGCACCGCGACCGCATCAAGGCGGTCACGCTCGCCGACGTGCAACAGGCCGCCGACCGCTACCTCAAGGCGAGCAACCGCACCCTCGGCATGTTCATCCCCACCGCCAAGCCAGAACGCGCCGAAATCCCCGCCGTGCCCGATCTCACGCTGGCGCTGCAGGATTACAAGGGCAATCCCGAGGTGGCCGCCGGCGACGCTTTTGACCCGACACCGGAAAACATTGAAAAACGCCTCATCCGCCGCACCCTTCCCGGAGGAATGAAACTGGTGATGCTGCCCAAGAAAACCCGCGGCGGCACGGTCATCGCCTCGCTCGGCCTGCGCTGGGGCGATGCCCGCAGCAAGGAAAACCGCGCCACTTCCTGCGGCATCGCCAGCGCCATGCTCATGCGCGGCACGCAAAAGCGCTCGCGCGAGGAATTGCGCGACGCCTTTGACAAACTGCGCGCGCAGGTGGGCATAGGCGGCGAAGGCGCCTCCATTGAGACGGTGCGCGCCAACCTGCCCGAGACCCTGAAACTGGTGGCCGAGGTGTTGCGCGAGCCCGCCTTCCCGGAAAAGGAATTCGAGCAGTTGAAACTCGCGTCCCTCTCTTCGATTGAAAGCCAGCGCAGCGAGCCGGGCGCGCAGGCGTCGCTGCTGCTCGGTCGCCACTTGTCACCCCACCAGCCCTCGGACTGGCGCTACATCGCCACACTGGACGAACGTATCGAACGCATCAAGGCACTGACCCTCGATGAGGTCAAAAAATGCCACCGTGACTTGTACGGCGCATCCGACAGCGAGTTGTCGCTGGTGGGCGATTTCGACCCGGAGGAAATCAGCCGCATCGCGCAGCAATTGTTCGGCGACTGGAAAAGCCCGCTGCCCTACGTCCGTATCGCCGAGCCCTACCAGGAGGCTGCCGCCATCGAACGCGTGCTCGAAACACCCGACAAGGCCAACGCCGTGCTGCGCGCCAGCATGAACCTCAAGCTGCGCGACGACCATCCGGATTACGTCGCCCTTATCATCGGCAACTACCTGCTGGGCGGTTCGGCCGACTCGCGCCTGTGGCGCCGTATCCGCGAAAAAGAGGGCCTGTCCTACAGCGTCGGCTCGTCGCTTTCGGCCAGTTCCTTTGACGAACGCGGCGCGTTCGGCATCTCGGCCATTTACGCGCCGCAAAACCGCACCCGCGTCGAAGCGGCGGCAAAAGAGGAACTCGAACGCGCCATGCGCGAGGGCTTTACAAAGGATGAAGTCGAGGCCGCCAAGTCGGGCTATTTGCAGGCGCGCCGCGGCGCCCGCGGCCAGGACGGCGCCCTTGCCGCCCGCCTTGCCGGCTACGCCGTGCTCGACCGCACCATGCAATGGGATGCCGACTTTGACGCAAAAATCGCCGCCCTGACGCCCGAGTCCATACTCGCCGCGCTCAAGCGCCACCTTGACTTGAGCAAGTTGAGTTCGGTCAAGGCGGGGGATTTTGCCAAGCCGACGACGGCTTCCGTAGCGAAGTAAGTGCAATCCTTGCGCTGCCGGGCAGATTATGCCGGCTGGAAAGAACCGCCAGGCGTGGCTTTCCAGCCATCGGTATTCCCACGGCAGCGGGAATCCATGGGGTTACATCTTCGCCGCGCGGGCAGATTCTTTCTATCTAAATGGGCGGTTTCACTCCCCTGCGGGGAGCGAGTCACTTTCTTTTGCTCGTGCAAAAGAAAGTAACCAAAGAAAAGCACGCCCCACGACACCGCCGCCTTCGGCGGTTCCCTGTGGTGCTCGACGAAGCGGGCCGGCCCTGAAACTCGGCCCGCAAAAAACGCGGGCCTCAGACATCAGGGCCGGACTGCCCCCGCTTCACCTGCGCTCCTCGGCGGCGCCGAAGGGGCCCGAGGTCAAAAGCCAAAACGTCGCATGGCGAGTTTTATCTCCCGTAGGGGACGCCGAGAAGCGCAGCGACAATGGGAGCTGTCCGGGACCTATGTTTGAGGCCCGCAGGGCCGAGTTTAGGTCCCGGCCCATTGGCGCGAGCATCGCAGGGCAGTCGCGCAGCGACCGTCACCTCCGGGTCGCCTTTTCTTGGTTCCTTCTTTTGGCGAAGCAAAAGAAGGAACTCGCTCCCCGCAGGGGAGTGAAACCACCCAACTCAAGAGAAAGACAAAGCCCGCGCAGCGACTAACCAAGTAATCGCGCTTGCGCCCGGAGGACCAAACGCCCCCCCCGACTTTGCACTACCATGTTAGTCACAGCCGCCCGCAAACTTGCCGTGTTCGCGCAAGCGCAGGCCAACCGAGGAGGAATCATGCCCATCCAATCACTGCACCATGCCGCCTACCGCTGCAAGGACGCCCAGCAGACCACCGATTTTTACACCAAAGTTCTCGACATGGAATTTTCCATGGCGATGGCCGAAGACCATGTGCCCAGCACCGGCGAGTACTCGCCCTACATGCACATTTTTTTCAAGATGGCCGACGGCGGCTGCGTGGCGTTTTTCGAACTGCCCGAGTCCGCTCCGATGGACCGCGATCGCAACACCCCCGAATGGGTGCAGCACCTCGCACTCAAGGTAAATGATGAAGCCGCGCTGCTCTACTACAAGGCGCGCCTTGAAAAGGCCGGCCACAAGGTGCTCGGGCCCACCGACCACACCATTTTCAAGTCGATCTACTTTTTCGACCCCAGCGGCCACCGCCTCGAACTGACCGCCAACGTCGATGCGCCAAAGGAACTGGCCAAGCTCGACGAACTCAAGGACGCCATGCTGGCCGAGTGGAACGTCACCAAGCGTCCGCCCCGGCTCGCCGGTTTCGTGCATAAAAAGGCCTGACCACCCGGAAAGCCGCTCTGGGAGCGGGTTTCCAGCCTACGCCCCGGGGGCGATGGTTTTCGTGTTGGCCACTTGCAGACGGTCGGCAAGGTTGCGCACCAGCGTACGCATCAGCTGCAACTGCGCGCCGGCGCTCACCTGCATCAGCACAAAAGGCCGGAACTCGGCCAGCAGGCA
>CAMAWC010000136.1 GCA_945861875.1 Bordetella parapertussis | reverse complement strand
ATGGTTCTGAGGCTCGAAATCCCGAACAGTTCTGAGTTGGCCTCTCTCCTGCCCTTGCTGCCCACCTTCTTGAGCTATGTGCTGAGCTTTTTCTTCTTGTCTTTGTACTGGACCTCTCATCATCATATGTTGCATGCCGTGGATACAGTCAACGGTCGGGTACTGTGGGCAAACTTGAATTTTCTTTTCTGGCTCTCGCTGATACCGTTTGCCACCGGTTTCATGGGTGAGAACCATTTTGCAGCCATACCCTTGGCGTTTTACGGCAGCGTAATGTTCATGGCGGGGCTATCGTTCTATGTTCTGGAACGCACATTGATTTCCGCCAATGGTGATCAGTCGATGCTGGCCAAGGCCGTCGGCAAGGACATTCGATCCCTACTCTCGCCTGCGCTTTGGCTTGTCGGCATCGGGTTATCGCTCTACGTTGGAGCCGCCGCAGTTGTTGTGTACATTGTGATTGCGTTGATGTGGATCATGCCTAACCGGCGGATCGAAGGTATGGCAATTGAGAATCGGGACAGCCCAAAGTAACCAGTGTGACTGCGTTAAACTCCTGTCAGCTTTAGCGCCATGCCAATGTTTATTCCAGGTTGACGGCAACCTCGGCTCGGGTCGGAAAAACGACCCTAACAGCAAACCTCGCCGATACTTTCAGCGATCTTAACCAAGGGTTTGCTTGGTCGATACCGATCCACAGTACAATCTTTCTGCGCTCGATCTATCAGAAAAGACTCTCGATGAGAGTTCAGGGTGCGTCCAGCGCGAAGGTAATACCGGGAAATACCCTGTTCGTGCCATCAAAGCGACCTTCATTTTGATGGAAACTTCGTTCCATTCACCAATTCAACTCAATCGCGCTCTGGCTACGCATCATTTCCACCGAACACCGCGCGATTGACCACTTACCGGGCCGGTGATACAGTCAGTCGTGGATAGGGAAAGGGGTGGTTTGTATTTTCTATTCCCTGACCCGCCTTAAGTCCGCACGCTGCCGCTCCGCGGACAAGTCTCGCAGCGCAAGGCTGAACTTAGACTGCTTGCCCTTCCCAACTCGCTGCCGACAAGAGAACCGCTGCTCATGACGATTGACTGGAATTTGTTCAGCCCCCAGAGCGCGCTGGCCGGCGGTCTGTTGATTGGGTTCGCTGCGGCGCTCTATATACTTGGCAATGGCCGGGTGGCAGGCATTGCCGGCATCGTGGCCGGGGCGCTGCAAACCCTCGTATCCAGCCAGGGTCGCGCCAGTTTCAAGGCCGAGATCGGCAGCTGGCTGTTCTTGCTCGGGCTGCTGCTGGCGCCTTGGGCTTGGCGCTTGTTTGCCCCTCTGCCGACGGCCAGCGTGGACGTCGGGCCGTTGGCGCTGGTGCTGGCCGGCCTGCTCGTCGGCATCGGTGTGCGCATGGGCAATGGCTGCACCAGTGGCCACGGGGTCTGCGGTTTGAGCCGCTTTTCGTTGCGCTCCTTGGCCAATGTGCTGGCCTTCATGGGGGCCGGCTTCGCGGTCGTGTTTGTGCTGCGGCACGTGATCTGAGGAGGGTTTAGCCATGCGTCACATGATTGCTCTCATCAGCGGCCTCATTTTCGGCTTCGGCCTGATTGCTTCCGGCATGACCAACCCGACCAAAGTGAAGGGTTTCCTGGACCTGTTCGGTGCCTGGGACCCCAGCGTGGCCCTAGTGATGGCCGGGGCCATCGCGGTGGCGGTGTTCGGGTTTGCGGCGGCCAAGCGGCGCAAACAAGCCTGGAGCGGACTGCCAATGTCCCTCCCCACCAGCACCGTCATTGATCGTCGTTTGATCGGCGGCGGCCTGCTGTTCGGCACTGGCTGGGGCATCGCCGGCCTCTGCCCTGGGCCGGCCTTGGTGACGCTGAGCAGCGGCCTGACCGAAGCCGGGTTCTTTGTAGCGGCAATGCTGGTGGGCATGTTCGTCCACGATCGCCTGCTCAAACCACGCTGAGTGCCGGCGACCCTTTGCGTTCCAGGGAGTTGAATCAAATGCCCGCCTCGAGACTCATTTTTCGCCAGCTCTTCGACCCAGTCTCATCCACCTACACCTATCTGCTGGGTGATTCGGCCTCGGCAGAAGCTCTGATCATTGACTCGGTGTTTGAGAACGAACGCCGCGATGTCGCCCTGCTGCGCGAGCTGGATCTGCACCTGGTGGCCACCCTCGACACCCATGTGCATGCCGATCATGTCACCGGCGCTTGGCTCTTGAAGCAGTCCTGCGGCAGCCAGATCCTGTTGTCCGAGAACTCGGCCGCCGAGAACGTTGACCGTTTTCTGAAGGATGGTGAACGGGTCGCTTTTGGGGGGCGCCATCTGGAGGTGCGCGCCACGCCTGGCCACACCGGCGGCTGCCTGACCTTTGTGCTGGATGATCAGAGCATGGCCTTCACCGGCGACTGCCTGCTGATCCGCGGCTGCGGACGCACCGACTTTCAGCAGGGCAGCGCGCACCTGCTTTACCAATCGGTGCAGCAGCAAATTCTCTCGCTGCCGCCGGCTTGCCTGCTCTACCCGGGGCATGACTACCGCGGGCTCACCGTCACCAGCGTGGAGGAGGAGCGGCGCTTCAATCCGCGCCTGGGCGGCGAGGTCAACGAGTCGGACTTCACCGGCTATATGAATAACCTCGGTCTGCCGCACCCGAAACTGATGGACATTGCGGTGCCGGCCAATCTGCGCTGCGGCCGGCCGGAGTCGGACGCACTGAATAGCCCGGACGACAAGGCCTGGGCGCCGCTGACTTGCACCTTCAGCGGGGTTTGGGAGATTCAACCGGGGGCGCTGGCCGAGCGCATGGCCGGCGGGCGGGCCGAGGAGATTCAGCTCATCGATGTGCGCGAGCCGCAGGAGTTCAACGATGCGCTTGGCCATATTGCTGGTGTCCGCCTGCTGCCGCTGTCGCAGCTGGCCACCCATGCGGCCGAACTGATCGCTGCCGATCGGCCGGTGGTTGCGGTGTGTCGCTCCGGCTCCCGCTCCGCGCAGGCCACCGTCTTGCTGCAGAAATCGGGCTTGCACAAGGTTTCCCGTTCGGTATCCAGGCATGTGCTTTGAAAGTCATGCAACACTCACCGATACGCGTACTTTTTTTATTCTGCCGGCGCGGGCGTGCGCTGCGGACAGCCGGTCCATTCTCTCACTTGTAAGCCGGCTTGGACAACCCAGGGAAACTCTGAATAAGTCCGTCATTCCCTGCGAAAGCGGGAATTCAGTGACTTTCGACGAACGTCTCTGGGTCCCCGTTTTCACGGGGACGACGGAAGCGGATGGGGTGATTGTCATGAAAAATGAAACACGCAACAGGGACTTATTCAGAGGTTCCCTAGCGGGGTCTGGATCCTGAATGACCGCCCCAGGGCCATTATTTGAGTCCAGGTCGAGGGACCACCGCGCTCAAGGACTTGGAAAGGCGCTGGTTTTTTTCTTTTTCCCGCCTTGGTAAAACCGTAGGGGCCGGAAACAAGTTGGCATTACGCAGGGACTCTGCTTTACACTCGCAGTCAAGCAACCTTTAAAACCGTTCACATTCATTTCTACTCAATATGAGCAACCGCCCCGTCCGTCATCGCATCCTTTTCCGCGAACTCGCCCTTGGCCAGCGTTTCTATGACCCGATCAGCGAGGAATACTTTATCAAGCAAAACGACACCATGGCCGCGATGGTCACCGGCCCGGGCGACGGCACCATCCCCGATGAGTTTGAGGCCGACGACGTCGTCGCCATAGACGAGTAAGGCGCTGGGCGGCTAGCCTTGCGACAAGGCCGCAAGCGCGGCCAGGGCGAACGCAAGGCCGGTCAGCTTCCTGCCGGTGACCGGTTCGCGCAGCACCAGGATGCCTATGCTTGCCGTCACGATAAAACCCATTTGCGTAATCGGCACCACGGTACTCGCTGGTCCGCGCGCCAGGCTCTCGGCAAGCAATATGAACGCCGCCGACAAAAAGCAGGCCGCTGGAAGCCCAAAGCGCCAGGCCTTTGCGTTTGGCCTCAGGCTCCCCTCGGCGCGGAACAGCACAATGTTGGCAAGGCTGATTACCGCTGCAGCCTGCACTGTAAGCAGGCCGGCCGGCGTGGCACCTGCGGATAAGGCCACCTTGTATATAAGGTTCGCGATCGCCACGGCAAACATCGCAACCAGCACGCGCACCAGCGAGGCGCGCGAATTGCGCGAGTTTTCTGCCGAGGCCGGCTCTTTTACGCCGGATCCGCCGCCCCCGAGCAGCAGCCACACCGCGACAAGCGCGCACCCGAGTCCGGCAAGCTTTGCCGTGCTGGCCGGTTCGCCCAGGACCAGTATCGCCAGTCCGGCGGTGACGGTGAAATTGAGGCGGAATATCGGCGCATTGACCGACACATTGCCGGCCTGAAGGCTGCGTGAAAAATTGTAAAAAGCGGTGAATGCAAACACCCCCGCCACCGCACCCCACAAGCTGGCGGCATTGAACACCAGTGTCCCGGTAAGCAGCCCGTAGGCGAGCACGATGGCGCCGTAACACATCGACTGCACCTGCAACAGGCTGTGCGAAGCAAGTCCGGCGCTTGCCGCCCGTTTGTACACGATGTCGGAAAGCCCGTTGCACACCAGCGCACACAGCGCCAGCACTACGGCGACGTGGAAACCGGCGTTCAAACGGTCGGTGAGTAAAGCAGTGGCATTTTTCGGGCTTTATGCGGGTGGCGTGAATGCATCCGCCAACTTGTATGATAGCGGCCTGCCGGAGCATACCGGCGGACCGTCCAGCCTTTTCGGGATAAAACAATTCGCAAGCTCTTCGCACTGCTCGCCAGCACCACCCTGCTCGTCCTCGGGCTGCTGTTCTCGGTGGTGGTCATATCCGCAATTGCCGTGCTCGGCCTGGCGGCATGGGCTTACTTTTGGTGGAAAACCCGCACAATGCGCAAAGCCATGCGCGAGCAGGCCCCGGACAGCATGGTCATCGACGGTGAAGCCTCGGTAGTGGAGGAATACGCCGTGGGCGCGACCAACGCCCTCCCCGGTCGTCTCGTGTTGGCAGATATCGACCTTAGCACCGACCCGCTTGCCGCGCGCTACGTAAAAACAGAGGTCGTGACCGTAGAGTTCGCCGAGACGGCGGGCGAACTGATCAGCCTCGAAGGCCCGAACCGCTACGACACCGGCGACGCGCTGATTACTGGCTCCACCGGCACGCGCTGGAGCGTCTCGCGTGATCGCTTTGACGCCAAGTACGACGCCTTGCCCGGTGAGGACGGCCGCTACCAGGCCAAACCCATACCGGTGCTGGCGCGGCAAATGCACGAAGCCTTCACCGCAGCCCGATCGTCCGGCGGTGACCTGCTCCAGGGCGATGCCGGCGATTGGCTGTTGCAGTACGGTCCGGGAGATTTTGGCGTCGCCAAAAACGAGCGCTTCACGCAGGTGTATCGAAAACACATACCATATTGATTTATATGATATTTATACTTGGCTCGTCAGGTGTCTGCGGTATTCGATAAATAGTCTTTAGGTATCTATTGCATACCAATTCGATACCTTATAACATCGGCGCATCAACACCCTGCGAAGTGAGGCGCCACATGGCCAAAGAAGTACAAATGTCAATAAAGATGGAGGCGGAGTTACGCGACCGCTTCATGGCCGTGGCCGCTGATCGCCATCGACCTGCCGCTCAGATTGTTCGCGACCTGATGCGTCTTTACATTGCCCAAAGCGACACGCCCAATGCGCTGACGGCTGAAACCCTGCGCAAGAGTCGCGAAGGTGAAGACGTTTTTCGCGCCGCCAATGCATCCGACCTGTTTAAACAATTAGGAATTTGATGCGTCTGCCCAGCTATACCGGGCAGTTCAAGCGCGATGTCAGATTGGCTGAAAAGCGCGGCAAGGACATGGGCAAGTTGCGGGCTGTAATCGAATTGCTGTTGCGCGCGGAAACACTTCCCCGGGCACTTGGCGACCACCCTCTCAAAGGGGAATGGAAGCCGAGTCGCGACCTGCATATAGAACCAGATTGGCTGCTGATTTACCGCGTGGACGGCGAAGCAGTTCTTTTTGAACGTACCGGCACGCACTCCGACCTATTCGGAAAATGAGCTCGCAAGTCCCTGGAAGAATTCAATCCCGGTTTCCGCCTTTTTTTAAACACAAATCAACCCAGTGCGCCGCACGCAGCGTGCGTGCGTCTTCGTCGATGCGCCCGACCACCTGCATGGCCAGCGGCAGGCCGTTGGGGCCGGTTCCCCCGGTGACCGACAGACAGGGCCCGTGCATGAAAGTCCAGACCTGGTTCATCGAGGTATCGCCCGAATAATCCTGGCCCTTGGGTGCCTCCCCGGTCGCCGCCGGCACAAACAAAACGTCGCAATCGCCCAGCACGTCGGTAAACATCTGGCGGCACTGCCGCCCCAGTGTTTGCGCCCGCTGGTATTCCTCGCCGGTGACCTGCATGCTGGCCACGGTGCGGTCGTACAAGGGCTTGCGCATGAGCGATCCGTGGCGCTCCATGATGTCGGCAAAGGCGCGGCTCATTTCAAACCTGACCACGGCCACCTGCGCGTCGAACATCCCCCGAAACACCTCTGGCAGCACAATCTCCACCGCCCTGGCCCCGCCCGCGGACAGGCGTCGTGCGCTGTCCTCAAAGGCCTTGTGCATGTGCCCGTCGGCGCGGTCCCACTCGAAGGTGCGGCAAATGCCCACTACGGGTGCGCTTGGAGCGCCCTTGTCCGCATCGGGCAGCATCAGCCCCGGGTACTGCCCCATCGCCGAAGCAAGCAACGCAACATCACGGACATCGCGCGCCACCAGTCCGACGGTGTCGCAGGAATCGGCATTGGGCCAGACCCCGCGCCTGGGAAACAGGTTGTAGCTGGGCTTGTAGCCGGTGACACCGCAATAGCCTGAAGGCCGGACGGTGGAGCCCATGGTCTGCGTGCCGGTGGCAAAGCTCACCATGTAGTCGGCAACGGCCGCGGCCGAACCGGAAGAAGAGCCGCCCGGCGTGTGTTCCAGGTTGAGCGGGTTGCGCGTGCCGTTGGTGGGAAAGGTCGCCAACTCGGTGGTCACAGTCTTGCCCATGATGACCACGCCCTGTTTGCGCGCCGTCGCCAGGCAGGCGGCGTCCTGCACCGGCTGGTAGCCGGCAAAGGCCTTCGAGCCGCCCTGGGTCGGCATGTCCCAGGTGTCAAAGACATCTTTCACGCCCAGTGTCAGGCCGTGCAGCGGCCCCTGGATTGCACCTGCATCGAGCGCCTTGGCGCGCGCCAGCGCGAGATCCGGGTTGATAAAGGCAAAAGCCTGCACCTCGGGCTCGCGCGCGGCAATGCGCTCCAGGCCGGCCTTGACATAGTCTTGTGCGCTGAGCGTGCGCGACTGCAAAGCACGGGCGGCGTCGAACGCCGACATGGCAGTGATTTTGTTGAGCTTGTTCATGTTTTGGCTGTTGCAGTCCGACGCATGATATTTTTGCCGGACCGGCAGATTTTTCCTGAATTAATGTACGATTGATTTTCCCACCACGAAGATAAAGACATGCGCCTCGCACGACAAGCACTTTGTAGTGCATTTTCCGCCTTGTTCAGCCTCAGCGCTTGGGCGCAGGCTTACCCTTCCCAACCGATTAAGCTGATCATCCCGTTTGCCACCGGCACCGGCAGCGAAGTGGCGTTGCGGCTGATAGCCGAGCGCCTTGGCACCGCGCTCAAGCAACCCATTGTCATTGAAAACAGGCCCGGGGCCGGATCAACGCTGGGCGCCGACGCGGTGGCCAAGGCTGCCCCCGACGGCTATACCCTTGCCGCCACCTACAACTCGTCCATCGCGCCCGGTCCCCTGATGTACAAGAAAATTCCCTATGACCCGATCAAGGATTTTCATCACATCGTGTTGATCGGACTGTATCCGCAGTACGTCATCGTCAAGGCCGATTCCCCGATCAAGACCATCCAGGAATTCCTCGCACTGGTAAAAGCCAAGCCGGGCACCGTCAATTACGC
>CAMAWC010000135.1 GCA_945861875.1 Bordetella parapertussis | reverse complement strand
ACGCAACGGATGATCTCGACAATGCCCTGCATCAGGATGAACGCCCCGGCGAGCGGAATGACGGTCTTGAACGGATAGACCGCGGGGCCGTCGGCGGTGATGTTGGAGTGCTCGTTGATCGCCCAGGACTCGGCGGCATAGGTGTAGCCGGCCCAGACAAAGGCGACGACACCGGGAATGAAAAACAACAGGTACAACGCAAGGTCAAGGCCGGCCTGCAGGCGCGGCGGGAAAAAGCCGTAGAGCACATCGCCGCGTACATGGCCGTTTTTGGCCAGGGTGTAGGCGCCGGCCATCATGAACAGCGTGCCGTACATCATGATCATGACGTCGAATGCCCAGGGGTGGGGATTATCGAGTGCATAGCGCGAAAACACTTCCCAGGAAATGAGCAGGGTCAGCGCGACGATAAGCCAGGAGAAGGCCTGGCCGACCCAGGTGCTCACGCCGTCGACCCACAACAACACTTTTTGCATGACGATAACCTCGAATAAATACAGCCGGGGAATTCTATGCCGCTGATGCTGTCTTGCGCCTTACAAAGGTACAAAAAAAACCACCCGGTGATGCCGGGTGGTGTGTGTCTGCCCCACCGTTCCGTCAGGCTTTTTTCGCCGCGGCCTTTTTGGGTCCGAAATAATGGTTGTAGGCCATGCGACGGTTGACGTTGTTGTCCATGTCCCACTTGACCGCGCGCTCGGCAAACGCCTTTTGCGAAGCGACGATCTCGGCGAACAGCGGATTGCCCTGCGACTTCTTGGCGACGACCTCGTCGTAGACATCGAGCTGCTGTTGCAGGATCGCGTCCGGGGTTTTGTAGAACTTGACCTTGTCCTTGGTCTGCAGCTCGACATAGTCCTTGGAGTAGCGGTCGATGGCCTTCCAGGTCAGTTCCTGCGATGCGGCGGACACGGCGTTGGCGATGATCGCCTTCATCTTGGCCGGCAGTGCGTCGTACTTGGTCTTGTTGAAGGTGATCTCGAACTGCTCGGAGTTCTGGTGGAAGCTTTGCAGCATGCACACCTTGGACACGTCGGGGAAGCCAAGCAGCCTGTCCGAGGACATGTTGTTGAACTCGGCCGCATCGAGCAGGCCGCGGTCCATCGCCGGAACAATCTCGCCGCCGGGCAGCGCATTGACGGCGACGCCCATGGCGGTAAACACGTCAATCGAAATACCCACGGTGCGATACTTCAGGCCCTTCAGGTCGGCCGCCTTGGTAATGGGCTTTTTGAACCAGCCCAGCGGCTGCGTTGCCATCGGGCCGTAGGGGAAGGACACGACGTTGGCGCCGACAGACGCGTAGAGTTTTTCCAGCAATTCCTTGCCACCGCCCCAGCGATGCCAGGCGAGCAGCATGTTGGCGTCCATGCCGTAGCCGGGGCCAGAACCCCACAGCGCGAGGGCATTTTGTTTGCCGTAGTGATAAACGATCACGCCGTGGCCGCCGTCGAGCGTGCCCTTGGACACCGCGTCGAGCAGGCCGAAAGCCGGCACCACGGCGCCGGCCGGCAGCACCTCGATCTTGAGGTCACCACCGGTCATGTCGTTGACAAGCTTGGCGTAGTCGAGGGCGTACTCGTGGAAAATATCCTTTGACGGCCAGGTCGATTGCCAGCGCATCGTAATCGGGCCTTGCGCCTTGACGATGGACGGGAAGCCCAGGGTTGCGGCGCCCGCGGTAGCCGCAGCAGCGCCGGAAAGGAACTTGCGGCGTGAGGAAACGGCTTTGGATGTGTCCTTGCTCATGTCTTCTCCTTGGGGTGGTGACTTGTTCGTTATGGTTTTCTGGTCTGAAACGCCGGCTATTGTAGTTATTGTATGAACAGTGTTGAAGCCCGCTTCATTCCGGTTCCGGCAATTAATGACGCCGACCGGAAGGCAGGAAATGCTATACCCGCAAGGGGTCAAAAGCAAGCTTGTACGACGACATTCCGGATGGCGGAAAAACCGGGGCAAAGAGGCATCTGCCCCACCCCGCTTAAAACCACACGCACACCGCCTTGCGGTGCACGACCCGTTTCAATAGCCTTTTTTCATCAAATCGTCGCCGCTTGCCGCTGCACCGGCAGCAGGCTTTGGCGCCAGGGCGGAGGCGACAGCAGGAGCGTTTGCCGCCGGCGCCTCCGGGGCAGCGCCGCCGCGGACACGCTTTTCATGCGGCTCCCAACCGAGCACCGCGAGCAGCACGAAAAAGCCGATCACATAGGCGAAGGCGACATGCCAGCCGTGGCGCAGCCACAGGCCGACCGACCTGGCTTCGGGGAACATGTTCGACAAGGCCACGCCGGCCGACGAGCCGAACCAGATCATCGAACCGCCAAAACCGACCGCATAGGCGAGCATGCCCCAGTCATAGCCGCCCTGCTTGAGCGCGAGCGCGGTAAGCGGAATATTGTCGAACACCGCCGACACGAAACCCAGTCCCAGCGTAGTCTGCCAGGAAGCGACCGGCAATTTCTCCACCGGCATCATCGAGGCGATCAGTACCAGGGAGAGCAGGAATACACTGCCCTTGAACGCATCGGGCAACAGCTTCCAGTCCGGTGCGCGCAGCGGCGCCGAAACAAGAATGGCCACCCAGACCGCCACGCCGATAACGGGGAAATGATCCAGTACGGCGTTGAAATACAGGTTGGCGATCACATTCCCCGCGATGGCAGACACCAGGATGAAGGCGACTATGCCCAACCGCGCCCAGTCGACCGAGACCCCCTCCGGCGCATCCGTACTTATGGGGGAATAGGCGTGCTGCTGGCGCGCGGCGAAAATGCCGAAGGCGACCATGGCGGTGCCGGCGGCAACGTAGGCGTGCAGCACATCGAGCGGATTGACGCCGTCTATCCACATCATGGTCGTGGTGGTATCGCCGACGACGCTGCCGGAACCGCCGGCGTTGGACGCGGCGACGATGCCGGCGAGGTAACCGATATGCACCTTGCCGCGGAATACCACTGCGGCCACGGTGCCGCCGATCAGCGCCGCGGCGATGTTGTCAAGGAATGAGGACAGCACGAACACCAGTACCAGCAGCACGAAACCGCCCTTCCAGTCGTTGGGCAGGTATTTGGGCAGCATGGCCGGTACTTTGCTTTCCTCGAAATGCTTGGAAAGCAGGGCAAAGCCGAGCAGCAATCCGAGCAGGTTGGCCAGGATCACCCACTCATGAAAGAGATGGCCGCTGAAACCAACCCATCCGGTGCCGTTCTTGAAGCCGGTGAAGGCCAGTTTGTAGAGGGTGACGACGATCAGGCCGCCGACGGCGACCTTGAGCGTGTAATTGTGGAATAACGCAACGCCAAGCAATACCAGCGCGAACAGGATGAAGTCGACCGGGATCCCTGCAACCGCCGGTCCGTCGGCGGCAGCCGCAACACCCGACAGGAAAAATGCCAAACTCGCGACAATAAATTTCATCATGTGCTCCGGGCGCACTGCGCCAATCAACAGGGAATAGTTAAGAAAAAACCGCTCAGGCCTTCAGCGCCGCCAGCACTTCATCGAGCATTTTCTTGGCGTCGCCGAACAGCATGCGGTTGTTGTCTTTATAGAAGAGCGGATTGTCGACGCCGGCGTAGCCCGAGGCCATGCTGCGCTTCATCACGATCGAGGTCTTGGCCTTCCACACCTCGAGCACCGGCATGCCGGCGATGGGGCTGGCCGGGTCGTCCTGCGCCGCCGGGTTGACGATGTCGTTGGCGCCGATGATCATGGCGACGTCGGTCTGCGGGAAGTCCTCGTTGAGTTCGTCCATCTCGAAGACGATGTCGTAGGGCACCCTGGCCTCGGCCAGCAGCACGTTCATGTGACCGGGCATGCGGCCGGCGACCGGGTGAATGCCAAAGCGCACGTTGACGCCTTTTTCACGCAGGAATTTGGTGATTTCATACACCGTGTGCTGCGCCTGCGCCACTGCCATGCCGTAACCGGGGACGATGATCACGCTCTTCGAGTCGCGCAGCAGTTCCGCCGTTTCTGCCGCAAGGATGGGATTGACCTCGCCCGCCGGCGCATTTGCGTTACCGGCACCGGCCGCGGCGGGCGCGCCGCTGACCGTGCCAAAACCGCCGGCGATGACGCTGATGAAATTGCGGTTCATCGCCTGGCACATGATGTAGGAGAGGATGGCGCCGCTCGAGCCGACCAGCGCGCCGATGACGATCAAGAGGTCATTGGACAGCATGAAGCCGGTGGCCGCCGCCGCCCAGCCGGAGTAGCTGTTGAGCATGGACACCACCACCGGCATGTCGGCACCGCCGATGGCCATCACCATGTGTATGCCGAACAACAGCGCAATCACCGTCATTACGATCAGCGGCGTCATGCCCTGGGCCATGGTCTCGGCGTGGAGGAATTCACGGCCGTAATAAATCACCACCAGCAGGCCGGCAAGATTGAGCCAGTGCCGCGCCGGCAGCAACAAGGGGTTGCCGCCGATCTTGCCCGACAACTTGCCAAAGGCGATGATAGAACCCGAGAACGTTATGGCGCCGATGAGGATGCCGACGTAGATTTCCATCTCGTGGATGGCCTTGGCCGCGCCGGTGAACCCGCTTGAGGCGGCCGGGTCAATGTAAGTGGCAAAGCCGACCAGCATGGCGGCAAGGCCGACGAGGCTGTGCATCAGCGCAACCAGTTCGGGCATTTGCGTCATCTGCACCTTGCGCGCGGCAACCAGGCCGATCGCGCCGCCCACCACCATGGAACCGATGATCCAGGGGATGCCTGCGGCGGTAACCCGCGGCCCGAGCACCGTGGCGAGCACGGCGATGGCCATGCCGATCATGCCGTAGAGGTTGCCGCGGCGCGAAGTCTCGGGATTCGAGAGGCCACCGAGGCTGAGGATGAAAAGAATGGTGGCGCCGATGTAGGCGACGCTTGCCAGGCTGGCACTTATAGACATGGTCATCGCCTTATTTACGGAACATCGCCAGCATGCGCTGGGTGACGGCGAAACCGCCAAACATGTTGACGGCGGTGAGTACGATGCCCGCCACGGCGAGCCAGCGTATCCATTCATCGGGCCGCACCGCGCCCCCAGCCAGCGCCGGCGGCGCGATCTGCACCAGTGCGCCGATGGCGATGATGCTGCTGATGGCGTTGGTCACGCTCATCAGCGGTGTGTGCAGCGCCGGGGTGACATTCCACACCACCATGTAGCCGACAAAACAGGCCAGCACGAACACGGTGAAGTGGCCGAGGAATTCCGCCGGCGCCTTGGTGCCGATAAACCAGAACACCAGCGCCGCCACACCGAACATGACGGCCAGGCGCTGGCCGGACATCGGCGCACCGCCACCGTGACCGTGGCCCTTTTTCTTGGCCGCAGGTGCCGGCATAGCCGCCTTGGCCGCCGCGGGTACAGCCGGGGGTTTCGGCGCCGGTGGCGGCCAGGTGATGCTGCCCTCCTTGATGACCGTAAGGCCGCGGATGGCGTCGTCTTCCATGTTGACGTCGATGATGCCGTCCTTGGTCTTGCACAGTTCCTCGGTGAGGCGAAACAGGTTGGTGGCATACAAGGTCGAGGACTGCTTGGCCAGGCGCGAATTCAGGTCGGTATAGCCGACGATGGTGACGCCGTGCTTCACCACCGCTTTGCCCGGTTCGGTCAGCTCGCAGTTGCCGCCACGCTCGGCGGCCATGTCCACAATCACGCTGCCCGGCTTCATGCTCTGCACCATCTCGGCGGTAATGAGCTTGGGCGCGGGTTTTCCCGGAATCAGGGCGGTGGTGATGATGATGTCCACTTCCTTGGCTTGCTTGGCGTACATCGCGCGCTGCGCCTGCTGGAAGCCTTCGCTCATGACCTTGGCGTAACCGCCGCCGCCGGAACCTTCCTCTTCGTAATCGACCTTGACGAATTCGCCGCCCAGCGACTGGACCTGGTCGGCCACCTCGGCACGGGTGTCGTTGGCGCGCACGATGGCGCCCAGGCCGGCGGCGGTGCCGATCGCCGCGAGGCCGGCAACCCCGGCGCCGGCGATGAAGACCTTGGCCGGCGGCACCTTGCCCGCAGCGGTGATCTGGCCGTTGAAGAAGCGGCCGAAGGCGTTGGCGGCCTCGATCACGGCGCGATAGCCCGCGACGCCGGCCTGCGAGGTCAGCGCGTCCATCTTCTGCGCACGGGAGAGTGTGCGCGGCAGCGCGTCGATGGCCAGCACGGTGGCTTTTTTCGCGGCAAGCTGCTGCATCAGCTCGGGGTTTTGCGCCGGCCAGATGAAGCCGATCAGGGTGCCGCCTTCGCGCAGCAGGCCTACTTCCTCCGCCGTCGGTACGCCAACCTTGAATACGATGTCCGACATCGCCCAGAGTTTCGCGGTGCCCTCGACAATCTGGGCGCCGGCCGCGCGGTAGGTGTCATCGCTGCAATTCGCGGCATCGCCGGCGCCCGACTCGACTGCAACTGAAAAGCCCAGTTTGACGAGCTTCTCAACCACTTCCGGTACGGTGGCGACGCGTTTTTCACCCGCCGCCGTCTCTTTTGGTACGCCTATGAGCTGAGCCATGACTTTTCCTTGATTTAACACCGGACACCTGCGCGAATTTTAACACGATGCCCGCAGGCATCCGGCACCGGCGCCGCATCTATAATGGCGGCCCGCGCAATAAAACCGTCAAGGCATGGAGCACCGATGAAAACCAGAGCAGCCGTGGCCTATGAAGCAGGCAAGCCACTTGTCATCGAGGAAGTCGATCTTGCCGGACCCAAAGCCGGTGAAGTGTTGATTGAAATCAAGGCGAGCGGTGTCTGCCATACCGACGAATTCACCCGCTCGGGCGCCGACCCCGAGGGACTGTTCCCGGCCATATTCGGCCATGAGGGCGCCGGCATCGTCGTCGACGTCGGCCCGGGCGTGAGTTCGCTGAAAAAAGGCGACCACGTCATCCCCCTTTACACGCCCGAATGCCGCCAGTGCAAATCCTGCCTGTCGCAAAAGACCAACCTGTGCACCGCCATTCGCGGCACCCAGGGCAAGGGCGTGATGCCCGACGGCTCCAGCCGCTTTTCCGTCGGCGGCAGGATGATCCACCATTACATGGGCTGCTCGACTTTTTCCAATTACACCGTGCTGCCGGAAATCGCGGTGGCGAAAATCCGCGCAGACGCGCCCTTTGACAAGGTCTGCTACATCGGCTGCGGCGTCACCACCGGCATCGGCGCGGTGATCAACACCGCCAAGGTCGAACCGGGCGCCAACGTGGTGGTGTTCGGCCTGGGCGGCATCGGCCTGAACGTGGTGCAGGGCGCGCGCATGGCCGGCGCCGACAAGATCATCGGCGTCGACCTCAACCCGGCGCGCGAAGCGCTGGCACGCAAGTTCGGCCTGACGCATTTCGTCAATCCCAGGGACCTGCCGTCAAAGGACGACCTGGTGCCGCACCTGGTTGAACTCACCGGCGGCGGCGCCGATTACAGCTTCGAGTGCATAGGCAATGTCGAGGTAATGCGCCAGGCGCTCGAATGCTGCCATCGCGGCTGGGGCGTGTCGGTGATCATCGGCGTGGCCGGATCAGGCCAGGAAATCAAGACGCGGCCGTTCCAGCTGGTCACCGGCCGCACCTGGAAGGGAACGGCGTTTGGCGGCGCGCGCGGCCGCACCGACGTGCCGAAAATCGTCGACTGGTACATGGACGGCAAGATCAACATTGACGACCTCATCACCCACGTCATGCCGGTGGAGAAAATCAACGACGCCTTCGACCTGATGCACGCGGGTACGTCGATACGCAGCGTGGTGACGTTCTGAACACTCCACACCGCCGGTAAGCAACGCCGTCATTCCCGCGCAAGCGGGAATCCATGGGGTTTGTCATCCTGCTGCGCAACTAACCCCATGGATTCCGGGTTCCGCTACGCGGCCCCGGAATGACGAATGTGCGGTGAGGTGCGCATGCGCCTAAGACCGCAGCTTCACCCCCGCCAGCGGATTGCACCAGCGCTCCACCAGTTCAAAGCCGCCCTGCACCAATAACGCCAGCACCGCCGCGGGTAT
>CAMAWC010000134.1 GCA_945861875.1 Bordetella parapertussis | reverse complement strand
CGCAGGCCCTGCCGCGCCTGAGCGTGCAGGGCGATGCGCTGCCGCTGGCGCGCGATGGCGGTGAATACGCCGCGGGCAAAACCGCCTACCTCGCGCGCTTTGCCGAGGCCGCGCAGATGTTCGAACTGACAGATTTTTCGCTATTCCTCATCCAGCCGGTTGCGCTGCGTTTTGTCGCCGGGTTCGGCAAGGCCTTCAGTCCGGTGCCCGAGGTTCTCGCCCGCGCGCTGGACGGCGGCTGAATACAAACACCGCGACGATGCGACCGAACAAGGCTTTCACCGTACTTGCCACAGCAGGCGTGGCGCTGCTGCTGGTGACCGCGATCGACCATCTTGTCGCCGCCTCGCGTGCCTCCGGCTTGTGTGAAGCCTTGCGACCCGGCCTCAACGGTGACCAGGTCCGCGCACTGATCAACGGCCTGGAGGAACAAGCCGGTGTGGTGCGCGTGCGCGGTGACCCGGCGCGCATGCTCACCGCCCCGCCGGCACCCATGGCGCGCGAGGAATTCATGCAGTTCGCCATCGTGTTCAAGGGCCTTTTGTTCCGCACCCGGCAGTGCGTAGTGTCGGTCAAGTCCGGCCGGGTGGAGAGCAGCCAGGTGACCAACACCGATGCTTACGTCACACTCAATCCGGTGCCAACGGTGCGGATTCTGGGCGGCGCAGCGCGTTAGTATTTGCCGGCGGACTCCGGGAAATCGGGCAGACGCACTTTTGCACAACACAGTTGCACTACCGCAGTCGCACTAACGTGGTCCGGCCGCTTGAGCGTAGACTGGCAGACTGGCTCGAAAAAGGTTTTATCGTCGGCAGTCACCGGATCCGCCGCCCGATCAGGCCGGATCATCCGTAGTGGCCTGCACGCGCCGGGCTTTTTAAAATCTGCTTTTCGAGGAAAAACGTCATGAATAAACTGATTGCATTCATTGTCGGCATGCTTGCTCCGGGTCTCAGCGCGTGTCTTGTCGCGGGTCTTGTCGCAATGGGTACCGGTCTATCGAGCGCGGCGCTGGCACAGGCCTGGCCGGGTAAGCCGATACGCATTGTCATCGCACAGGCCCCGGGCAGCGCAACAGACGTTATCAGCCGTGTGGTCGGCAACCGGCTCGCCGAGAACCTTGGCCAACCGGTCGTTATCGAAGCGCGGCCCGGTGCCGGCGGCGTGCTTGGCACTGAAGTGGCTGCCCGCTCCGCCGCCGACGGCTACACGCTGTTCATGGCCAACAACTCCACCCATGGGTCGAATCCCGCCCTGTATGCCAAGCTGCCCTACGATGCGGTGAATGATTTTGCGCCGATCGCATTTGTCGCCTCCGTACCCTACGTGCTGGTGGTCGATCCGTCATTGCCGGTAAAGACCGTGAAGGAGCTCATCGCACTGGCAAAATCAAAACCCGGCAAGATGAATTACGCCTCGGCCGGCAATGGCAGCACCCACCACTTCTGCGGCGAGCTGCTCAAATCGATGGCCGGCGCCGATGTACTGCATGTGCCCTACAAGGGCTCGGGACCGGCGATCGCGGCACTGCTCGGCGGCGAGGTGTCATTCATGTTCGCCAACGTCGCTGATATTCAATCCCAGATAAAAAGCGGCAAGGTCCGGGCTATCGCTGTCACGACAGCCAAACGCTCGAGCTCGCTGCCCGATGTGCCCACACTCTCGGAAGAGGGGCTGACGGGTTTTGAAATCCAGTCGTGGTTCGGCCTGCTCGCGCCGACGGCAACACCGCCTGCAATCATCAGTCGATTGAGCACCGAAACCAACCAGGTTTTGGGTCGGGCGGACGTGAAGGCGACCCTCGCTGCGCAAGGGCTTGAGGTGGTACCGGGCACACCGGCCCAGTTTGCCGACTACATCAAGAGCGAAATCGCGCGCTTCTCGCGGATTGCCAAAGCTGCCGGAATCAAGGCCGAGTAGCCGGGGCTGTCCCTGACATCCTGATGTCGTCGCCTCTGGCGACAGCATCGGCTGGAAAGCCGCGCTTGGCGCGGCTTTCCAGACATCGGCATTGAATTTACGCTGCCTGCAACACCCCGTCCTGCAAGCGCAGGACGCGGTCGGCATGGCGCGCGAGTTCGGCGTCGTGGGTGACCATGATCAGGCTGGTGCCGCGCTCGCGGTTGAGCCGGGTCATCAAACCAAACACCATCTGTGCGTTCTGGCGGTCGAGGTTGCCGGTGGGCTCGTCGGCGAGCACGCAGGCGGGCTGGGTGACCAGCGCCCGAGCCAGGGCCGCGCGCTGGCGTTCACCGCCGGACAGCTCCCCCGGCGTGTGCGTCAGCCGTTCGGCCAGGCCCACATCGGTAAGCACCGCTTTTGCCGCGGCATGCGCCTCGTCACGCGGCATGCGCCGGATCAGCAACGGCATCGCCACGTTCTCCAGCGCACTGAACTCACCCAACAGGTGATGGAATTGATAGACAAAGCCAAGGGCGCTGTTGCGCAAGCTCCCGCGCTCCGTCTCCGACAGGCTTTGCATGGCTCTGCCCTGCACCCGTACGTCACCCGCGGTCGGCGCATCCAGGCCGCCCAGCAGGTGCAGCAGCGTGCTCTTGCCAGAACCCGATGAACCGATGATGGCGACGATCTCGCCCCTCGCGACCTCGAGGTTGATGTTCTCGAGCACCCGCACCTCGCTGCGGCCCTGCGGGTAGATTTTCGAAAGGCCGCTGCAGGCGAGGACCGGAATGTTCGCCTGGTCACTCATAGCGCAGCGCCTCGGCCGGGTTGACGCGCGATGCGCGCCAGCTCGGGTAAATGGTAGCGAGAAGCGAGAGCACCAGCGACACCAGCGCAACGGTCACCACGTCGCGCAATTGCAGGTCAGAGGGCAGCTCGCTAATGTAATAGACCTCCTTGGAGAGAAACTGCATGCCTATCAGGCGCTCGATGAAGGGCACCACGGTCTCGATATTGAGCGCGAGCAGCACCCCGCCGCCGACACCGATAAGAGTGCCGATGACGCCGATCAGCACGCCCTGGACGATAAATATTTTCATGATGCCGCCGGGGCTCGCACCGAGGGTGCGCAAAATGGCGATGTCCGGCTGCTTGTCCGTCACCGCCATGACCAGCGTCGATACGATATTGAACGCCGCCACCGCCACGATCAGCGTGAGTATGATGAACATGACGTTCTTTTCAATCTGCACGGCGCGAAAGAAATTGGCATGGCTGCGCGTCCAGTCGCTGGCATAAACATCACCCATTTCCTTGTCCAGCATCAGATCCCGCGTCACCTGGCGCGACTGGAACAGGTCGGTCAGTCGAAGGCGCACGCCCGAAACACGCGACCCCATCTGGTAGAGGCGCTGCGCGTCCTCGAGGTGAACCAGCGCAAGCCCCGAGTCATACTCGAACATGCCGATCTCGAAAATGCCGGTCACGGTGAATTGCTTCAGTCGCGGCACCACGCCGGCGGGGGTCACCAGGCCCTGCGGGGCGATCAGCGTGACCTTCTCGCCGACCCGCGCGCCAAGCGCGCGCGCCAGTTCCGAGCCGAGGACGATATTGAAGCTGCCCGCGACAAGGCTGTCGAGTTTGCCCGCGCGCATGTGCCTGCCGATTTCGGCGACACGGCCTTCGGCTTCGGGCAGCACGCCGCGGATGACCGAACCGCGCACGGCGCTGTCAAACGACAGCATGCCCTGTGCGTTGACGTAAGGCGCCGCCGCCACCACCAGGGGTTTCTTTGCCGCACGCTCTGCCACCGCCTGCCAGTCGCGCAACTGGTTGTCCGGGCCGGTGATCTGCACATGCGAGGCCACGCCCAGGATGCGCGTGCGCAACTCCTCCTGGAAGCCGTTCATCACCGACAGCACCACGATCAATGCAGCGACGCCCAGCGCGATGCCCAGCATCGAGGTGAGCGAAATGAAGGACAAAAACGGGTTGCGCCCGCCGTTGCCTTTGCGCGCGCGCGTGTAGCGCAGGCCGATAAAGATTTCGTAGTTCACTGGGGGCGTAGTGTAACAGGCGCGAGCGGCAGCCCCGCAAAAATACCCCGCGCTGCTACTCTTAAACAGACGAAAAAATGTGTCCTGCCGCACTGACGAGCACATCGGCTGGAAACCCTTGCCAGACGGGCATTTCCAGCCACTCTACTATGGCGATCGCCCCTGTATACTCGCACCATGCATCTGCAACTACTCATCCCCGGCCTGATCTGGCCGGAGGCGATGGCCTCGCTGCCGCCCTTGCCCTCGCTCGAACTGTTGCTCGCACGCGGCCGGCGCGGCAAGGCCGCGGCACCCGACGCCGGCGCCTGGCTGTTCGCCGCCCACGACCTTGCAGGGGATGAGGCGCGCGACCGGCCGGTGGCGCCGTTCGCGCGGCTTGCCGACGAGGACGCAGTCGACACCGGCTGCTGGATCTGTGCCGATCCGGTGCACCTCAGGCTGCAACGCGACGCGCTGGTGCTGGCCGACGCGAAACTGCTGGCCATCACCCGCGCGGAAGCCGACGCGCTGGTGGCGAGCCTCAACGCCCACTTTGCCGCCGACGGTTTTACCCTGCACGCACCGCATCCTGATCACTGGTACGCCGCACTGGCGCAAGCCCCGGCCATCAGCACCACGCCGCTCGCCCTCGCCGCAGGGCGGTCGGTGGACCCAAACCTGCCGCGCGGCCCCGCCGCCGCCGCCTGGCACGCCCGCATGAACGAAGTGCAAATGCTGCTGCATGCCCACCCGGTGAACGAAGCGCGCGAAGCACGCGGGCAAATGCCGGTCAACAGCCTGTGGTTCTGGGGCGCCGGCACGCTGCCGGTGCGCGATGCAGACGCTCCGGTGCCGTTCTCGCGCGTCTGGGCCGCCGACCCGCTGGCGCGCGGCCTTGCGCGCTGGACCAACACCCCGGCACTGGGCCTGCCCACATCGGCACAATCGCTGCTCGATGCAGCCCCCGCCGAGGGCGTCGGCCTCGCGCTGCTGGACGGGCTTGATGCCGCACGCGCCTACGGCGACCCCGGTGCCTGGGAAACGCGGCTGCGCGAGCTTGAGTCCGGCTGGTTCGCGCCGCTGCTCGCCGCCCTGCGCGAGCGGCACATCGGCATGCTCAGCGTGCACGGCTTTGGCGGCGACAAGCCGTTCAGCGTGGAGGCCGTGCGCCAGGACCTCGGCCGCTTCTGGCGCCGCCCCAAACCCCTGGCAAAGCAGCTCGGTTGACGAACAACCGACTGGAAACCATTGCCAGTCGGGCTTCTTCAGCCATCGACCGGTTCGCTACCAGGGCATTTTCATGCTGAAAATTAATTTTGCCCGGCCGCCGCAGGCTGCGCTTTAATGGCATCCATGTCCACCTCCAAGCTCACCACCCGCCCGGTACCGGGGCGCATACGCGACATGCTCGTAGAACAAGGCGTGCATCCGGTTCTCGCCGCGATCTACGCCTCGCGCGGCGTGCGCTCTCGCGACGAACTGGAGCGCGAGTTGGGCGCCCTGCTGCCGCTTGACCAGTTGCTCCACGCCGATGATGCCGCGGTGCTGCTCGCCGACGCCATTCGGGACGGCAAGCGCCTGCTGATCGTCGCCGATTACGATTGCGACGGCGCCACCGCCTGCGCCGTGGGCATGCGCGCCCTCGGCTGGTTTGGCGCCAATGTCGGCTACCTCGTGCCCGACCGCTTCAAGCTCGGTTACGGCCTCACGCCCGAGCTCTCGCGCCTCGCCGCCGAAAGCAAGGCGGGCAAACCCGACCTGCTGATCACCGTCGACAACGGCATCGCCAGCGTCGAGGGCGTGGCCGAGGCCAACCGGCTGGGCATGCGCGTGCTGGTCACCGACCACCACCTGCCCGGCGACACGCTGCCCGCCGCGGCTGCAATCGTCAACCCGAACCAGCCCGGCTGCCGTTTCCCGAGCAAATCCATCGCCGGTGTCGGCGTGATGTTCTACGTCATGCTGGCGCTGCGCGCCGAGCTGCGCAAGCGCGGATGGTTTGCCGCGCAGCCATCGAATATCGTCGCGAATGCGGCCGCCCCCTCTCCCCCGGCCCCTCCCCCGCATGGGGGGGAGGGGAGATTCGTGACGGCCTCCGAAATAGACCGGAGGCCGGAACCTAACTTAGCCGAACTGCTCGACCTGGTGGCGCTGGGCACGGTGGCCGACGTGGTCAGACTGGACGCCAACAACCGCATCCTGGTGAAACAAGGCATCAAACGCATACGCGCCGGACGCATGCAGCCCGGACTCAAGGCCTTGTTCAGTGCCGCCGGGCGTGATCCATCGCGCGCATCCGGATTCGACCTTGGCTTCATGCTCGGCCCGCGCCTGAATGCTGCCGGGCGCCTCGCCGACATGAGCCTCGGAGTCGAGTGCCTGGTCACCGACGATGCCGGCCGCGCGCTCAACATTGCGCGCGAACTCGATGCGCTCAACCGTGAGCGCCGCGGCATCGAAGGCGACATGCAGGCGCAGGCTGAAACGCTGTTGCGCGATTTTGTCGCCGCGGACAACGCCAGCGTCTGCGTCTACAACCCGGCCTGGCACCAGGGCGTCATCGGCATTCTCGCCTCGCGCGTCAAGGACAAGCTGCACCGGCCGACCATTGCATTCGCCCGCGGTGAGAATGGCGAGCTCAAGGGTTCGGGACGCTCCATTGGCGCGCTGCACCTCCGGGATGCCTTGGATCTGGTGTCAAAACGCGAACCGGGCATGCTGATCCGCTTTGGCGGCCATGCCGCCGCCGCCGGCCTTACGCTGCTCGAGGCCGACTACACGCGCTTCACCGAGAACTTCGAGGCGGTGGTGCGCGAAATGCTCGGACCGGCACAGCTCACGCGCACCATAGAGACCGACGGCACCCTCGCCACCGGCGACTTCAGCCTCGCCCTGGCGCAGCAGCTCGACCAGGAAGTCTGGGGCCAGGGCTTTCCGCAGCCGCTGTTTTGCGACGAATTCAAGGTGGTCAGCCAGCGCGTGGTGGGCGAAAAACACCTCAAGCTCAAACTCGCCCGCGGCGGCAAGTCGATAGAGGGCATACGCTTTAACGCCGCCGAGCCCTGCCCGGCGCAGGTACGCGCCGCCTACCGCCTGTCCATCAACGACTTCAACGGCGTGCGCAGCGTGCAGGTGATCGTCGAGGATTGGGAAGCGCTTTGACGAACGCTACCGGCCGCCGGCCAGCTGCGTGACGATGCGGCTAAGCCGGCCATCAGCCGTGGCCAATTCCTGCAGTATGCTGAAATGGTCGGCCGCGGGAATTTCGACAAAACCTCCCGGCAGTTTCTTTTCCGTCCTCGCCGCCGCGTAGTCGGCCGACTGCCGGCGCAATTCGGGCAACTCCGCACCACCGACCGCCAACCACACCGGCGGCGACGCATCCGGCAGCTGATGGATGGGCGAATTGCGCCGTGCGGCG
Organism: Bordetella parapertussis; assembly: GCA_945861875.1. Taxonomy (GTDB): domain Bacteria; phylum Pseudomonadota; class Gammaproteobacteria; order Burkholderiales; family SG8-39; genus CAITSH01. Next base: position 662 of record CAMAWC010000134.1, on the reverse strand, counting down.
GCGGCGTCAAGGCGCAGCTTGTCATTGACGTAGCAATGACACATCGGCTCAAGGTCATAAATGCCGCTGATGAGCAGTCCGCCGCGCACCCGCGGATGATCGAGCAGCATGGCGGCAAGCTGCGCCCCCGCCGACCATCCGGATATGAGCAGGCGGCCGGGGTTCGCGCCCAGATCCGGCAAGCGCAGGACCAGATAGTCGATGGCGCTGCGCGCCTCGGCGACGATTTCATCGAGGGTGGCATCTGGCGCCAGTGTATAGCCGACCAGTGCGACATTAATGCCGCCGGCAAGCGGTCCGGCGGCCGCAAAGGTGAAGGCCTCCTTTGCCCGCGCCTGCCAATAGCCGCCGTGCAGAAACACCAGCGTCGGGGCACCGGCTCCCGCACCGGCGCTGAAAAAATCGATGCGATTGCGCTCGCGCTCACCGTAGCGCAGGTCGAGGTGCCGCGGCCTGTCGGTGCGCATCCCGGCGCTGCGCCGCTCCCAGCCGGCCACCGTTTCGGTGCTATGCGCCACTGCCGCCGCATTGTTGTACGCAGCGTCCAGTTCGGCGCGGTTCAGGTCACGCCAGTGTTGCGGTAGCGCGGCCATCGCGCTCAGATACGGCAGGCCATGCGATGGCCGCTGTGTGTGGCGCCGATCACGCCTTGCATGCCGGCG
>CAMAWC010000133.1 GCA_945861875.1 Bordetella parapertussis | reverse complement strand
ATCAATGAACGACCAGTTCTGAGGCGGCCATGTCATTTATCAAGGATTTGTGGAAATTCATGCGTGTACGCAAAAAATTCTGGCTGGCGCCGCTGTTGCTGATGATGGCCTTGCTGGGCGCGCTGATCGTGCTGGCGCAGGGCTCGGCCATCGCCCCCTTCATTTACACGCTGTTCTGATTGCGTCCATGCTGATTGCGTCCCTGAGCGCCCCCGACGCGCACCAGAGAAACCAGGCACGTGTGAACGCATGATCGTCGTCGGCATATCGGCCTTTTATCACGACAGCGCCGCGGCACTGGTGCGCGACGGTGAAATCGTCGCCGCGGCGCAGGAAGAGCGCTTTACGCGCAAAAAGCACGACCCGGATTTCCCCCTCAATGCGCTGCGCTTTTGCCTCGAGCAGGCCGGGGTGGGCGTGGATGAGGTTGATTACGTCGCGTTCTACGACAAGCCCTTTCTCAAGTTCGAACGGCTGATGGAGACCTACCTGGCGTTTGCGCCGCGCGGCTTTGCCTCGTTTCGCATGGCGCTGCCGGTGTGGTTGCGCGAAAAGCTGTTCCTCAAGGACTTGCTCGCCAAGCGCCTGAAAAAATTGTCACCGGATGTGGGGTGGGCCGACAAGCTGTTGTTCGGCGAGCATCACCTGTCGCATGCGGCAAGCGCATTTTATCCCTCTCCCTTTGAGGACGCGGCGGTGCTGACCCTCGACGGCGTGGGCGAGTGGGCCACCGCATCGCTGGCCATCGGATCCGGCGGCAAGCTCGCCATCCACAAGGAAATCCACTTCCCCCATTCCATCGGCCTGCTCTATTCGGCTTTTACCTATTACTGCGGCTTCAGGGTCAACTCCGGCGAGTACAAGCTGATGGGCCTCGCGCCTTACGGCGAGCCGAAGTACGCGCAACTGATACGCGATCACCTTATCGACATCAAGGACGACGGCTCCTTTCGTCTTGACCTTGAGTACTTCAATTACTGCACCGGCCTCACCATGACCAACGCGCGCTTCGCCGGCTTGTTCGGCGGCCCGGCGCGCAAGCCCGAGGAATTGTTGACGCAAAAACACATGGACCTCGCCGCTTCGGTGCAGGAAGTGACCGAGGAGGTGATGTTGAAGCTCGCACGCGCCGCGGCGCGGGAAACCGGCATGAAAAACCTCTGCCTTGCCGGCGGCGTGGCGCTCAATTGCGTCGCCAACGGCAAGTTGTTGCGCGACGGCAGTTTTGAAAACATCTGGATACAGCCGGCGGCGGGTGATGCCGGCGGGGCGCTGGGCGCGGCGCTCGCGGCCTATCACGGTTATCTCGAGCGTCCGCGCAGCCCCTCGGACGGGGCCGACCGCATGCGCGGCAGTTACCTGGGGCCGGAATTTGCACAAGCCGACATCGAGCAGCGGCTAAAGGCGGCCGGCGCGGTGTTTGACGTGATGGATGACGAGGTCTTGTTCGCAGCCTGCGCGAAAGACCTTGCCGATGGCAGCGCGCTGGGTTGGTTCCAGGGGCGCATGGAGTTCGGGCCGCGCGCCCTGGGCGGTCGCTCCATTCTCGGCGATGCGCGCTCGCCGGCGATGCAGGCGGTACTCAACCTCAAGGTCAAGTACCGCGAATCCTTCCGTCCCTTCGCACCTTCGGTGTTGCGTGAGAGCGTCGCCGACTGGTTTGAACTGGAGGGTGACAGCCCTTACATGCTGCTGGTGGCCGGCGTGAAGGCATCAAGGCGTATTGCCATGACCGCCGAGCAGAACCTGCTCTTTGGCATAGAAAAGCTCAATGTCGCGCGCTCGGAAATCCCGGCGGTGACGCATATTGACTATTCGGCGCGCATCCAGACCGTGCACGCGGCAACCAACCCGCGTTATCACCGCCTGATCTCCGCGTTTAATTCAATCACCGGCTGTCCGGTGGTGGTGAACACCAGCTTCAACGTGCGCGGCGAGCCCATCGTCGGCACGCCCGAGGACGCTTTTCGCTGTTTCATGGGCAGCGAAATCGACGTGCTGGCCGTGGGCAATTGCTACCTGCGCAAAGCGGCGCAGGATCCGGCGCTCAAACTCGACTACAAGAACACCTTCGAACTCGATTGAGCAGGCCGGCGCGATCTGGCGCAGACTGTGCCGATTGCGCAAATACGGCTTGTCGGCGCATTCACACTTTGTAACAACCCGCAGGCAAACTATTCCGGTTGTTTGCGGTCTTAGTTGCGTTCCTCCATCCCCGACCACAAAGGTTTTCCCATGACGCCGCAAGAACGCGAACTGATCAGCACTTTTCTCGAGCAAATGAAGCAGACACAGGTCGGACAAAAAGACGCCGAGGCCGAGGCCTTGATCGGCGCGGCGGTGGCCGCCAAAGCGGACGCACCCTATCTGCTGGTGCAACGCGCGGTCGGGCTCGATTACGCGCTGCAATCCGTGAAGGCGGATTTGACCAAGGCGCAGGCCGAATTGGCGCAACTGCGTTCCGGCGCGAACAGCAGCTTTATCGACCAGGGTGACAGCTGGGGGCGGTCGGGCAAAAGCGTATCCGCGGCGGTGCCGGGCACACAGTCACAAGCGGCGTTTGCCCCGGCATTTTCGCCTTCATCGCTGGGCAAGCCCGCGGCAGCGGCCGCGCCGGCGGCGGCTCCGGCTTCGTCCTGGGGTTCGGGCATGCTTGGCACGGTCGCCACAACGGCCGCCGGTGTGGTCGCCGGTTCGTTTTTGTTCCAGGGCATACAGGGTTTGATGGGCCATCACAACAGCCCGGCTGAAACGGCGAAGGCTGGTGAGGCCGGCGCCGCAAGCGTGCCGCCGCCCTCGCTGCCGCCCGAGCATATGGCAGCCGCAGACACCGGATCGAATATCGGCTTGCCGGCCGAACAGGACGACGTGGCTTCCCTGGATGCCGGCTATGCCGATTCCGGGGACGGTGGCGATTTGGCCTGAGGCCGGGAATTACGACTTTGGCGTGGTCCCGCCTTTGGTCGCGACCACGTCCTTGCAGGCGCCGACCCAACCGTCCTCGGTGATATCGACCACCAGGCCGTTGGGGTCGTGGTACTTCACTTCGTAAAAGCCGCCGGTTTTGGACACTTCTCCCATCCAGTAGGCGCCGCCGGCGTCCTCGATGGCCTTTTTGGTTTGCGGCACGTCATCGACCCAGAAACCGAAGTGGTGCAGTCCGGTAAAGCCGGTGCCGCGCGCGCCCGCCGCTTCTTCGGTCTTGTATTTGAGCAGCGCAAGGTTGATCACGCCGTCGCTCAGGTACACCCCTTTGGCATTGATCCAGTCGGTCTCGCCGACCCGCGACATGCCGAAGGCCTTGATGTAGAACTCGGCGGCTTTTTCGGGATCCTCAACCGCAAGGGCGATGTGACGCAGCCTGGCCATGGTGCTCTCCTGTTTTTTCGCGAGCGGGCAATGTGCCCGCCGGGTCCCGCCTATCCCTGTTTTGCTTCCTTGGGAACCGCGATACACATGGCGCGGATGAATTTTTCAATGCCCGCGGGCGTGATCATCTTGCGCCGCGCCTCATCGCACTGCTCGAGTTTTTCGTAGGGAATACGCACGCTGAGGTTTTGCGCGGTGCAACCCTGCCCTGCCGGCAGCGGGCCGGCGCAACCATCAATGATGATCAGCAGTAAAAAGGTAAAATTTGGCAGGAGCATGGTTTAATTGCTTCCGGGCGTTTGGAAACGCCAAGCTAACACGGGTTGGAACGCGGACATGGGTACATTGTAACAACGGAGCGCAGTCTGGCGCGAGAGGGCGGCGGCATGGATAAAAAAGGCTTGGTCATAGGATGGGTCGCGGTGTCGGTGTTGTGGCTGTTGTACTGGCTGGCCATGACCACGACACTCGGTGTGGAGGCGATAGGCGAACTGGTCGCCTCGATGAACCACGGCATGCTCGTCGCCGCCCTGTGCGTGTCAGTCCCGGTGACGCTGTTTTTTATCGGCATGGCCGGCGCCTGGCTCAAGCGCGTTGTTTCCAGCGGCAAGTCCTAGCGCTTTGCCACGCCGGCGGGCTCCCCTGCCGGCATTAACCGAGACCATGCAACCATGTCTGAAGTGATCGTTTTTACCCCCGGCGGCTACCGCTATATCAGCGCGGTGTTCCAGTATTCGAGCGGTGTCGCCGCCGAAGCCGGATTCGAGATGGTGCGCGCGCGCCTGTCCAAGCCGCTGCCCATCGCCGCGGGTTTTGCAGTAGTCGAGGCCCATCTCAAGGCAATAGGGCGGCCCACCACCGCCTTCGCCGCCTGCGAACTGCGTTCGCCCGCACCCTTTACCGAGCAGGGCTTTATCGATTTCAACCGTCACTACGTGCAGACGCTGGAACGCTGGGGCATTTACAAAAACGAAGTGAATCCGGTGGCGCGCACCAATGTCTGCCCCGAGTTCGACAAGCCGGGCGAGCCTTCGCTTTACGCGTTTTCCTACACCGTGCCTTCAACATCAAAGCGCGGCAGCTTCATCCTTGCCGGAGGTGGCGAGGCGCGGCCGGGCAAGGGCACGTACAGCGAACGCATTGTGCGTTACGGCGAGCATTCGACCGACGCCTTGCGGGAAAAAGTGCGCTATGTCGTCGCCGAGATGGAAGCACGCCTGACGGCGCTGGGATTTGGCTGGCAGGATGCGCTTTCCACCCAAGCCTATACCGTGCACGACATCGGCCCGCTGATGGCCGCGGAATTCGTCAGGCGCGGCATCACGCCCGGCGGCCTGTCCTGGCATTTTTGCCGCCCGCCGGTCGAGGGCCTCGATTACGAAATGGACGTGCGCGGCGCGGCGCAGGAGATTGTCATTTGACGGCTTGAAAAGCCGTCATTGCGAGGAGCGCAGCGACGAAGCAATCTCGTCGCATTGCGCCTTATCAACAAGATTGCTTCGCTGCGCTCGCAATGACACGGGTGGTGCAAATAAAAAAGGCGGCCAAGGCCGCCTTTTTTATTGCTGCAAATTACTTTCTGATCAAGCAACTTTGCGCGGTCCGAGCAGGGCCGGGCTTTGCTTGTTGTCGCGGCGCTGGCCGTTGCCGCCGTTGCCGCCGTTGCCATTGTGGTGCTGGCGGGGGCGGTTTTGTGCCGGCGCGGTGGCGCGTTCGGCCAGGCGCGACTCGAAGCTGTCGGGCTGGCGTTCGTCGTAGATCTTCGACGGATCATTGGCCGGTGCCGCGGGTGCGCGGTTGCCGATGTTGTCGTCGTTCTGGCGCGCGTTGGATGAGCGCGCCGGGCCGTTGCTGTTGTAGCCGCGCTCGGAGTTGGCCGCGGGACCGCGGTTGTGTTGCGGACGCTGGCCCTGGCCGGGCTGGCCGCCGGGACGGCGCGGTGCGCCGCTGTCACGGCGCTGGCCGTCGCGCTGACCATCGCGTGCCTGACCTTGACCCGACGAGGCCGGGCGCGGACGCTGACCGTCACGCGGAGCCGGACGCTGACCGTCACGCTGGCCACCGCGCCGACCATCAGGTTGGCCGCGACGCTGCTGCTCGGGACGTTCCTGGCGCTCGTTCGGGTCGCGCGGCTCGGCCGGGCGCAGCGACGGGCTGCCTGCCTCAAAACCGGGCACGATTTTCATCGGCACTTGTTTTTTCATCATGCGCTCGATCGCGGTGAGCAGCGAACGGTCTTCGCGGCATACCAGCGACACGGCGTCGCCGGTGCTGCCGGCACGGCCGGTACGGCCGATGCGGTGCACGTAATCTTCGGGCACGTTGGGCAGGTCGTAGTTCACCACATGCGGCAGGGCGTCGATGTCGAGGCCGCGTGCGGCGATGTCGGTGGCGACCAGAACCTGAACTTCATTGTCCTTGAAGCGCTTGAGGGCGCGCGTGCGCTGCGGCTGGCTCTTGTTGCCGTGGATGGCGTCGGACTCGATGCCGTCCTTGTTGAGTTGCTCGGCAAGGCGGTTGGCGCCGTGCTTGGTCTTGGTGAACACCAGCACCTGGAACCAGTTGTGCGTCTTGACGAGGTGGGCGAGGAGTTCGCGCTTGCGGTCCTTGTCCACCGGGTGCACCACCTGGGTCACCAGTTCGATGGGCGAATTGCGGCGCGCCACTTCGATCGAAGCGGGATCTTTCATGAAGGTGTTCGACAGCTTGCGGATCTCGTCCGAGAAGGTGGCCGAGAACAACAGGTTCTGGCGCTTCATCGGCAAGAGCGACATGATGCGGCGGATATCGGGCAAAAAGCCCATGTCGAGCATGCGGTCGGCCTCGTCAAGGACGAGGATTTCGACGCTGCGCAGGTCCACGGTGCGTTGCTGCACGTGATCGAGCAGGCGGCCCGGGGTCGCGACAATGATGTCGACGCCGCGGCGCAGTTCGGAGACCTGCGGGTTGAAGCCGACGCCGCCGAAAATCATCGTCGACTTGAGTTTGAGGAACTTGCCGTAGGTTTTGACCGACTCGTTCACCTGCGCGCACAGTTCGCGCGTCGGCGTGAGGATCAACACGCGCACCGGCTGTTTCACCGGTTTGCCGTGGTTGGCCGTGTGGGCTTCTCCAAGGCGGGTGCTGAGCAGTTGCAGGATGGGCAGGGTAAAGCCGGCGGTCTTGCCGGTGCCCGTCTGCGCCGCGCCAAGCAGGTCGCGTCCGGCCAGTACGACCGGGATGGCTTGCGCCTGGATGGGTGTGGGTACGGTATAGCCTTGCTCGGCGACAGCACGGAGCAACTCGGCCGAAAGGCCGAGATTCTGGAATGACGTAGTAATGTGATTCTCCTGATAACGGTGTATCGGCCCGGGAAAACCCAAAGGGTTTTCACCACCGGTTCAGGCAGATGAGGTACAGCTTTTTAAGGGATTTCAGGGTGCCATGTCTGGGACTACGAAAGTCTGGGACTACGAAAGTCTGGGACTACGAAGACATGGGACCGCGAAGAGGAAGGTGGCGCTAACCGGTTGATGCGCTACTCAGACCTTGGGCGCACTATACACGATAACGCCCTGTCCGGAAAGATTTATTTCAACCAACCCTCGACGTCCGCCGTGCTCAGCTCGTAACCGGCGGTTGATTTGGGCGTGGTATCGACCTTGTGCTTGGCCGCGGTTTTTTGCCAGGTTTCGGCCAGTTGTATGCTCAGCGTGGCCAGGGCCGCAGGCTCGGGCTTGATCACGGCGACGTTTTCCACTCTTAAGAACGCGCGTCCGACCAGTTCGATATAAATCAGTTCGGCGAGGCCGGGTCCGTGGCCGGCCGGGGCGGCGTGCCCGCCGGCATCGGCTTTGGCGGCGGGAGGGGGAGGGGGGGCAGCGTGTCCGCTCATGGCAGTGTCCGATATCTGGTGGCTTTGGAGAACCTGCACTTTACGCCGAAATTTGCCGCCACAAGTGCGTTTGCATTTTTACGCATGCGTGCTCAGCGGCTGACGCGGTTGCGCCCGGCCTGCTTGGCGCGGTACAAGGCCTCGTCGGCGGCCTTGAGCACCAGTGCCGGTGTCTCGTGGTCGGCGCCGCGTTCGGCGACGCCCATGCTCACCGTCACCGACAGCATTTGCTGCGTCGGTTGCCCGCCGCGGTGCTTTTTGCCCTCTGCGACGTCGCGCGGACGTTCGCTCGAGCGCACCGCCATGGCGTAGCTCTCGACGCGCTGGCGCAGCTTTTCGAGGTGGGGAAGCGCATGGTCGAGGTTCTTGCCGGGAAACAGCACGCAAAATTCCTCGCCGCCATAACGATAGGCGGTGCCGTCACCGCCCACTTCGGCGAGGCGCGCGGCTACCAGCTTGAGAACCTGGTCACCGATGTTGTGGCCGTGGGTGTCGTTGAATTTCTTGAAGTGGTCCACGTCCACCATCGCCATGACAAACACCGGCCCCAGCGCGCGCATGCGTTCCTCCAGCGCGCGACGGCCGGGCAGGCCGGTCAGCTCGTCGATGAAGGCGAGGCGGTGTGATTCCTGCAGCAGCGACACCAGCAGGATGGCGCCGGCGGCGCTGAAAAATGCACTGAACACGCGCACCGATTCGGACCATTCGCAGGCGATGAAAAATGCCACGAGCGCCCCGGCAAGCCCGACGTTGATGTCAGAGCGGTCCATCCGGGCGCGATACACCGCGGTCGCGAATGCCGCGCCGAACAGCAGGCGCGCCGGGAGGGGCGTCGGTGGCGAGCGCAGCAGCCAGTGATTGAAAATGTCCTGCCAGGCCGTGCCGGACAGGCTGCTGC
>CAMAWC010000132.1 GCA_945861875.1 Bordetella parapertussis | reverse complement strand
GGCATTGCGTCGTTTTGCTTTGGCTTTTGATCTGCCTCCCCTTCGGCGCCGCCGAGGAGCGCAGGCGAAGCGGGGGCCCTCCGGCGCATATGTCTGAGGCCCGCGGCTTTTCGCGGGCCGAGTTTATGTGCCGGCCCGCTTTGCCGAGCACCGGAGGGTACCGCCGCAGGCGGCGGGGACGTGGGGTCGCCTTCTTTGGGTTACCTTTCTTGGCGAAACAAGAAAGGTAACTCGCCCGCCGGGGCGAGACCCGGCAACTTCGCATTGAGATGCTTTCATTCCATCAAGGGAGAGCGGGAATCCCATGGAATCCCGCTCCAGTCCCCGGAGCAGAATTCGGGAATGACGGAAGACTTCGCGCGAAGCCACGAGATTGCCGCGTCGGCTTCGCCTCCTCGCAATGACACAGCGAGGCAATTAACTGGAAATGCCCTACTGGTGCGGCTTTCCAGCCATTGCCACATTCAGGTGCCGATCAATCCGCCGTCCTCGCGACGTATCGCCAGGGTGGCCGAGCGCGGCCGCCCATCGGGCCGGAAGTCGGGCCAGTTTGAAACGCCGCGCGGCTGCGCCGGATCGGTGCGCTCGCTTGGCGTTTCGCCCGGGTGCTGGATATTGATGAACATGGTGCGCCCGTCCGGTGCCATGGTGCAGCCGGTTATTTCGCACCCGGACGGGCCGGTGAGGAAACGGCGGATCTCGCCCGTGGCCACATCGGCGGCGAGCATCTGGTTGTTGCCGGTGCGCGCGTAATCGCCCTTGTTGAGCACGCTGGTTGAAACGTCGGTCTGGATCCACAACACGCCGCGCGCATCAAACCACAGGCCGTCCGGGCTGCCAAAGGCATCACCGTTGATATTGCCGCGCTTCGCTGGATCCGGATGCGCGGGGTCTCCGGCCAGAACAAACTGCTCCCATGAAAAGCGCTGTGCGCCCGAGTCGGCGCCCTGCTCGGTCCACTTGAGGATATGCCCAAAGACATTGCCGGCGCGCGGGTTCGCGCCGTTGACGCCGGGCTGCCCTTCCGCGCCGCGTCCGGTGTTATTGGTCAGTGTCACGTACACGTCCTTGGTCAGCGGATGCACCGCCGTCCATTCGGGCCGGTCCATTTTCGTTGCGCCGACAAAATCCGCCGCCTGGCGCGTACGCACCAGGATTTCCGCCTGGCCGGCAAAACCGTTGGCCGCGGTAAGTCCGTTCTCACCGTGCTTCAACTCCAGCCAGCTGCCGCTGCCGTTGTCGTTGAAAAAGGCCGCATACAGCGTGCCCTCGTCAAGGAGGTTGCGGTTGGCCGCGCGATTGACCGGATCAAACGGTTTCGCGCTGACGAACTTGTAAATGTACTCAAATCGCTCGTCATCGCCCATGTAGATGACGACACGTCCATCCTTTGCCTGCGTGACCATCGCCCCTTCATGCTTAAGGCGGCCCAGCGCGGTGCGCTTGACCGGAGGCGACTGCACATCATAGGGATCAATTTCAACCACCCAGCCGAAACGGTTTGGTTCGTTCGGATTTGCGTTTGCGTCGAAGCGCGCATCGTGCTCGTGCCAGCGGTAGCCGGCGCCGCGCGCATTGACACCGTAGCGGCGCTGGTCGGCCGGAATGCTTCCAGCGTTGGAAAAATAACCGTTGAAATTTTCTTCGCAGGTGAGATAAGTTCCCCACGGCGTATAGCCGCCGGCACAATTGTTGATTGTTCCGAGAACCTGCATGCCCTGCGGATCAGCGGCGGTTTGCAGCAAGGCGTGCCCGGCGGCCGGACCGGCGAAGCGGATCGGCGTTTGCGCGGTAATGCGGCGCGCATAGCGCGATGGCCGCACCACCTCCCATCTTCCGCCGTCACGTTGCACTTCGAGCACCGAAACGCCGGTGGCCATTTGCGACTTTCTCACTTTGTCGGCAGTCCAGGTCTTCATGCCGTCGGTGTGCAGCATGCCGTCATCGGTATACTCGTGGTTGACTGCAAGCAAGGCCCGCTCCGCACTGCCCGCGCCGTATGGCAGGGAAAAATACTCGATCGCATCGTGGTGCATGCCCGCTTGCAGCGCCTGTTCATCGGCGCTGTTCGATGCGTCCCATTTGAACGCCGGCTGCCCGGACAGCGATCCGACGGTGTCGCCCCAGGCATAGAGCACCTGGGCGCGGTAGCCTGCGGGAACGCTTACCGCGTCCGCGGTGGACACGGGCAGGCCCGTAAAACCGATCAACTTTTCAGCACCACCTCCGCGCGTGGCGCAGGCGGGCAAGGCGGCGAGGATGCCTCCGAGCAGGCCCGCCTTGAGCACACGCCGGCGCCCTTGGCTTACTTGCAGCGCCCGCTCAAGCCCGGAATGGTTTTCCCGATTGCTGAAAATGTCCGTTTCATAACCCTTACCCATGCCGTTTCGCTCCAGAAATTGTGTGAAGACCTTGTATCGCCAGTCTGCACGGCTGGTGTTACAAGAACATGAATCCCCCCGGCCCGGCTTCAGCAGTCAGGCGATTTTGGCCGAAAAGTGCCGCGCGTAGCGTGCGTCCATGCGCGACAGCGGCAACAGCACCGGCAGGTCGGCGCAATTGAAGTCCGGGTCCCAGGACGGTTCGCCGCAGACATAGGCACCGACGTTGAGGTAGCCCTTCACCAGCGGCGGCAGGGCGGCGGTCCGTGCGTCATCCAGGCTTTCCAGCGGCAGGCGGCAGCGCGGGAAGACGCGGTATTCAATCGGACTCATGTGCCGCGATTCAACGGCGCGAAAAATCGACGCCGCAGCATGCCCGCCGTCGGCCATGCTGATGCTGGCGCAACCAATGAGATACTCGTGCCGGTGCTCCACCATGTAGCGCAACAGGCCGGTCCAGAGCAGCATGATCACGCCTCCGGACCGATAGCCCGGATGTATGCACGAGCGCCCGACCTCGACCATGCACCCGCGCAGGTGCGCGAGCCGCGCCAGATCGAATTCCTGTTCGGTGTAAAAGCCGCCGGCCTGACTGGCGGCCACCGGGGAAAGGACGCGATAGGTACCCACCACCTCGGCGGTCTCGACGTCGCGCACCAGCAGGTGCTCGCAATACGCGTCAAAGCGATCCTCGTCGATGCCATCGCTGGCGGATTCAAGGCTGGCGCCCATCTCCCCGGCAAAGACCGTGTAACGCAGGCGCTGCGCTTCGACCATCTCGGTTTGGTTGCGTGCAAAACTCAGCGCGAACTTGCGTTGCGCGGAGGATCGTGGATGCAGTTGTTCGTCCAGCATGGCGCCTCCGGGTCGCTGTTTGATTGGCGCAACTGTAGAAACCACAAATGACATTGCAGTTACGCGGTGGTGAAATGTTCGTGACAACGAACTTTCCGCTGTGGCCGGTGCTAAAGTGCGCGCGTTCCACGAACCACCCGGTTCCCGTACTTTTCGTGGAATCCATTACTTTTCGGGGAGAGCCATGGAAGAGAGTCCGTTCAAAGGCAAGACCGGCCTGCGCCGCCTGCTCAATGCGCTGGGGTATTCCATGCAGGGATTTCGTTCCGCCTACAAGCACGAAGAGGCGTTCCGTCAGGAGGCCCTGCTGGCGGCGGTGCTCATACCCACTGCTCTTCTACTGGATGTTTCCGGCCCGTCCAAGGCGCTGATGATAGGCAGCGTGCTGACCGTGCTCATCGTCGAATTGCTCAACTCGGCGGTGGAGGCCGCAGTGGACCGGGTGTCACTGGAGAACCACCGCCTGGCGGCGCGCGCCAAGGATATCGGCAGCGCCGCGGTATTCCTGTCGCTTGCCAACGTCGCGGTGGTATGGGGACTGGTGCTGCTCGGATAGAACCGCATTCATCTCCGTTGTCATGCAATCTTCAAGAATCGGTCACGCAGGCTTCATGGCCATGGCGCACATTTCGCCCCATGCTCAACACCAATCAGCGCCGCCGGCCACTGAAACTGGCATTCGTCACTGAAACCTATCCGCCGGAGATCAACGGCGTCGCCCGCACCATCGGCCTGACGGTCGAGGCGATGTGCGCCAGGGGGCACCGTATTCAACTGATCCGCCCGCGCCAGAATGCCGCGGATGCGCCGGTCGACGCACACGAGCTCGCGCATGTCCTGGTACAAGGGGTTGCCATCCCGCGCTACCAGGAACTTAAGCTGGGCCTGCCGGCCAAACGCCACCTTTTGCGTCTGTGGCAGGCCGACCCGCCCGATCTGGTGCATATCGTCACCGAGGGCCCGCTCGGCGGCTCGGCCCTGCGCGCCGCGAAGACGCTGGGACTGCCGGTAAGCTCGGACTTTCATACCAACTTCCACAGTTACAGCAAGCACTATGGTTTCGGTGTGTTTGGCAAACTGGTCGCCGGCTACCTGCGCCAGTTGCACAACAAGGCCGACTGCACCATGGTCCCCACGCGGCAAATGAAGGCCGAACTTACGGCGCAGGGTTTCAAAAACCTGCTTGTGGTCGGCCGCGGCATAAACACAGGGCTGTTCAATCCGGCCAAACGCAGCCGCGAATTACGCGCCTCCTGGGGCTGCCAGGGTGACGAAACCGTTGCGCTTTCGGTAGGTCGCCTGGCGCCGGAAAAGAACCTCAACCTTTTGGTCGAAGCCGCGCAAGCCATGCGCGTTGTCGATCCCAGGGTAAAAGTAGTGCTGGTCGGCGATGGTCCCGAAGGTCCGGCCCTGCGGCGCACCCACCCGGATTTTGTCTTTGCCGGCATGCGCGTGGGGGAGGATCTCGCCGCTCATTACGCCTCGGCCGATGTGTTCCTTTTTCCCAGCGTGACCGAGACTTTCGGCAACGTTACCCTTGAAGCGATGGCCAGCGGCCTTTGTGTCGCCGCCTTCGACTACGCGGCGGCGGCCAATTTCATCGTCCATGGAGAGTCGGGGATGCTCGCGCCGTTCGATGACCGCGAAAGCTTCAACATGATCTGTTCACGCATGGCCCGCGAAACCGGCCTGCGTGCAGGCATGCGCATTCGCGCCAGGACGATGGCTGAATCGCTGTCCTGGGAACGCATCTTCGACGAGTTCGAAGAAATACTGCGCGACGTCATCGCCAACAATACATCTCGCCCCGCCGCCCGGGCGGCCTACGTAGCGACCAATTGAGCTGTACCCGCCCGGAAAACACGCCGGTGAAACAGCACAATCGACCGGGAACGCCCTATTGGCGGTGCGACGGGGGTTTCACCGAGAATGCTCGGCACCCGTCGAACGGCCTCGGTCTATCGGCCCAGGCGCGCCCCGCAAGGGCCTTTCCAGCCGATTATTCCCTCACGCGGCGGGAACTGCCAGTTATGCGGACTTGCCGCGGCCATCGAACCATTCGCACAGTGCGTTGACTTCAATCTGCTCGGCCTTTAACTCGGCCTGCTTGCGAAGGATCCGGCTTAACAGCGGGCCGGCTGAATCCCCGGCCGGCCTAGTGCCCCGGCAGATCCTTCAGCACCAGCGGTTGCAGTTGCACCGACTCGGTTCCGTCGGTCACCCACACCGCCCCCTCCTGGATGGTGTATTGCAGGCGCATCGTGCGCTGCGCCAGTTTGGCCATCGCCCGCGTCCCCTCCTGCGGCAGGTCGATCACCGACAGGTTGTCATTGCGCGCGAGCTTGTCCTCGACCGACTTCCACCACAGTTGCGCGCCGTGGCCGCCGTAGCAATACACCTTGACCAGACGCGCGCGCCCGCAGGCACGGCGCAGCAGTTTGTCCTCGGGCAGACCGACCTCGACCCACAACTCGATTGCACCGGTGAGGTCCTTGGCCCAGATGGCCGGCTCGTCATCGGCGCTAAGGCCGCGCGAAAAAGCCAGGTGCTCTACCGCCTCGAGAGCAAAGGCGAGCAGGCGCACCATCATGCGTTCGTCGTTCTCGGACGGGTGACGGGCAATGGTCAGCGCATGGTCGGCGTAATAGCCGCGGTCCATATCGGCGATTTGCATGTCGACCTTGAAAATGGTTGCCTTTATTGCCATGGTTAGCCTGACGTGTAGACTGGCGCACTGGAAAAATGCAAGGCTGGAGGATAAAGCAAATGCAGCCCGGCGACACTGGCAAAAGCGCGGACAGCACGGAGCAAGACGCGGATATCATCGCCGCCACCCGAACCTGGCTGGAAAAAGCGGTGATCGGCCTCAACCTGTGCCCGTTCGCCAAACCGGCCCACGCCGCCGGGCGCATTCGCTATGCAGTCAGCAAGGCCACCACGGAACAGGCCTTGCTCGCCGATCTGGAACGCGAACTGGAAACGCTCGCCGAAGCCAGTCCGGCCGGCATGGAGACCACGCTATTGATACATCCGCACGTACTGGGGGATTTTTACGACTTCAACGATTTCCTTGAAGTCGCCGAGGCCACCGTCACCGCGCTCGACCTTGAAGGCATCATCCAGGTGGCGAGTTTTCATCCGCACTACCAGTTTGCCGATACCGCGCCCGGGGACATCAGCAACTTCACCAACCGTTCGCCCTACCCGATGCTCCACCTGTTGCGCGAAGACAGCATCGAACGCGCGGTTCAATCCCACCCGGACACCGACGCCATCTACCAGCGCAATATCGAGACCCTGCGCAAGCTGGGGCACCAAGGATGGGATGCGCTGGGGCTGGGGCCGGAAAAACCGCCAAAGCGTTGATTTGCTCCCGATTTCGTCGTTCCCGCGAAAGCGGGAACCCATTTTGACTCAATTAACCCGCTCTTAAAATCAAGATGGATTCCCGCTTCCGCGGGAATGACAGACTAATTCAAAGTCGCACACATACGCTTCGAAGGGCGCGTCTGTTCAGCCCTTGCCCAATCCCTTTTTCAGCAACTCCGCAACCACCTCGTTGATCCCCGTGGCGCGCTGCTGCGCCAGGTCCTGGACTTGCTTCACCAGCGCACCATCGAGCTTGCAGGCAAAGGGCACCAGGCCCGCCGCCTGGTCGAGCTTGCGTTGTTCGCGCCGGCCCAGGGGGGCGATTTCGTTTTTTCCAAAGCCGCTCGACTTAACGGTCTTGCCGACCTGAGATTCAATTTTCAGGCCCTTGAGTTTTTCCAGATCGGTTTTTTTCACGTGACACCTAGTTGATTGCTTAATGCGCCATTTTACGCGCAATAGCCACCCGTCACCGCCGGCCGCAGCGGCAAGGGCTCAACGCTCCATCGCCTGCCACATTTTTTGCAGGCGCTTGACCGACACCGGCGCCGGCGTACGCAATTCCTGGGCGTGCAGCTGCACGCGCAACTCCTCCAGCAACCAGCGAAACTGCTCAAGCTGCGGATGTGCGGCTCGTGCCTTTTTCTGCTTCAAGTCCTCGCGCTGCCACTGCTGGTACAAGGGCGTGAATTCGGCCGTCAAGCGTGCATCGCGGCCGGCGCCGTTTTCACCGGAAAGGCGCAGCTTGTCCAGGCGCAGCGCCGCCGCCTTGAGGTAACGCGGAAAATGCTGCAGGCGCTCAAACGGCGTCAGCAGAACGAAATTCCGGATCACCAGCCGGGACATCTGTTCCTGGATATCGGCCACCACCGGAGTAAAGGCTTTCGCACCCTGCAGCTTTTTCTGCAACGCCTGGTATTCGGTGAGTATGCCGCCAACCAGCCGGCACAATTCATTGGCTATCAGGTTAAGTCGTGATTTCGCCTCGCCACAGCGCAGCTCGAACTGCGCCTTGGTCGCAGGCAGCGGATCACCCATGCAGGCGCGCTCGAAGGCGGCGGCGATCAATTGCTCGCGCAGGGGCATGCCCTCGCCCTTGCCAAAATCAAGCGCGGCGTAGATAAGGGCCATGTCGCGCAAGCCGGCGAGGTTCTTTTCCAGGAACTTCGTCTGCTCCTTCAGGGCCAGCATGAACAGCCGGCGCAGCCCGAGCCGGTGCAGCGCACGCGCCTTGTCGACGTCATCCAAGACTTCCAGGCTCACCGCGTCGCCGCGATCGGTCAGCACCGGGTAGCCGATCAGGGTCTGGCTGCCGCGCTTGATTTCGATCAAGTCCTCAATGTCGCCGAACTCCCAGCTGGTGAAACGCTCATTGTCGGAAAGCACTTCGCTCTCTTCAACCACCTCGGCGAAGCGCTCGCCCGCCGCCGCGCCCAGTTCGGCGCGCAATTGCGCCAGGCTGCGGCCCATCGCCAGCTGGCGGCCGTGCTCGTCGAGCACGCGAAAATTCATAGCCAGGTGTGCCGGCAGCATTTCCGGGCGGAAGGCATCGAGCGGGATCGCCAGGCCCAGCGCCGTGCGCGCATGGCGGGCGATGGCATCGGCGAGCGGCACATCGGAACGCGG
>CAMAWC010000131.1 GCA_945861875.1 Bordetella parapertussis | reverse complement strand
TCAAGACCGTGCCGGTGACGCAGCAGACGGCGGAGGATGCCGGTTATGTCATTACCGGCGGCATCGCCTTTGTGCGCGACCCGGAAACCGGCGTCTTCAACGGCTCGTATCACCGCATGCGCGTGCTCGGCAAGGACCGCACCTGCATCACCATCCAGGCCGGGCGGCATTTGCTCGAGATTGCGCGCAAGTACCGCAAGGCCGGACACATGCAGGTCCCGGTTACCGTGAACATCGGCGCGGGCCCGGCGGTGTTGATGGCCTGCGCGGGCGGAACGCAACAGACGCTGACGCCTTTCGGCTATGACGAGCTTGGTTTTGCCGGTGCGATACAGGGTGAGCCGGTGACCATCGTGCCCAGCCTGACCCAGCCCGGCGCATGGTCCCTGGGCGAGGCCGAACTGGTGCTCGAGGGCTACATCGATACCACGCAGCTGGTGTCCGAGGAGGACTCCGGGCAGGACGGCGTGAAGGGCATGATGCCCGAGGCCGGCGGCTATATGGGGCGCGCGTGGAAGGTGTGGGAATTCAAGGTCACCGCCATCACCCATCGCAACAACTATGTCTATTGGTTTCCTCTGGCGGTCAATGCCGAGACCACCAACCTTATGGCACTGCCGGCTGAAGCGTCGGTGTTCGACGCCTGCCGGCGCATCAGCCCGCGCGTATTTGACACCTGCCACGTGCTGCAGGCCATGCGCGGCTGCCTCGGTGTGGTGATACGCGTCAACCGCAAGAGTTTTCGCGATGAGGGGCTGCAGAACAACCTCGCCTTCGGCGCCTTGTCGGCACACTCCGACCTGGGCTGGGTGATCGCCGTTGATCATGATATCGACATCACCAATGCCGATGACGTGTTATGGGCGGTCATCACCCGCGGCGACATGAAGGACGGGCTGATGCTCTCGCCCCTGGCCAAGGTCAGCGGCATGCTGGCCGAGGGCGATGCGGCGGGCACCGGGCGCAAGGTCTATATTGACGCCACCGCACCGTTCAAGGAGGCCGAACGCTATGCGCGCGGCCGTTTTGAGGTGGTCGACCTGGCGGCGTGGCTGGGCGCGGAGGCTGCGGCCAAGGTGCGCGCCGGCCAGACCGATTATGTGAAGTCCCTGCTCGCGCGGGGTTATTGAGTTTTGCAGCGGCACCGATACGGACGAGGAGGCAAACATGTCTGACACACCCGATTCCCCGCAAACCAAACCCGCGGCGAGGCCCTTCAACTGGGAGAAATTCCAGAAAAGCCTCGGCTATACCGACGAGGAACTCGCCGCCTTCAAGGCCGACGAGCGCAAGCGCCGCGCCGCCGAAGCGCTGCCCGAGGCCAATCGCAAGACCATTGTCGCGACGGTGGTGGCAAGCCACGGCTGCGCCGCGGGTTTCAAGCTTGGCGACACCATCGAGGTCAGCGCCGCCGGCGTGGTCAAATCGTGCAATGTGTGCATCTATGCCGTGGCGCCGATGACCATACACGCCGCCATGGCGCACGATCGGATCGCCTCCGGACTCGATCCGAATGAAATGTGGTTCAACCATTTCAGCTGCCAGGATGCGGGTTTTTGCAACGGCAGCTGGGGCCAGGTGTCGTTCAAGGTCGAGGTGAAGTAGCGATGGCGGCGCACGATTACGAGGCTGTTTCAGCCGCGCTGTGCAAGGGCCTGCGCCTGCGCAGTGATCCGCTGGCACTCAAGCTGTTCGAGACGCGCGAGGCCATGGATGCGGTCCCCGGCCTGCGCCGTCCCAAGCCCGGCGTGCGCTTTTCCATGTGCCAGTTGATCGGCCAGGCGCGCTGGCTGGGCTGGACGCTGGGTGCCACGCACGACAACGTCGTGGCCGATAGCAATTGCGGCGGTGTGATGGGCCTGAATGCGCCGGGGGAGAAATACCTGGACGGCCGCATGTTCCACAACGTCTGGTTCGCCACCGTCGAGGGCGCGCAAAAACACCAGGCGCAAATGCCGCGCGTGCCCGCGGGGAAATACGTCGGGGTCGTCGCCTCGCCGCTGGCCAAGGCGCGGCTTGATCCGCCCGACTCGGTGCTGGTCTACGCCACGCCCGGGCAGATGATGCTGCTGATCAACGCCTTGCAGCACCGCAACTACGTGCGCTGCGATTTTACCGTCACCGGGGAAACGGCCTGCGCCGACTCCTGGGGCCGCGGCCTGGCCACCGGCGAGCCGAGCGTGGCCATCCCGTGTTTTGCCGAGCGCCGGTTTGGCGGTGTGCAGGATGACGAGTTGCTGGTCGCGCTGCGCATGGAGCATTTGGAGGAGGTGGTGCGCGGTTTGGACTGGCTCGCCGCGCGCGGCATCCGTTACCCGATCCCGCCCTATGGCGTGCAAAGCGACCCGACCGCAGCCTTCGAGGTCAACTACGCCGGAAAAATGTAAATGAACACAGTGGCATCCATGTCCGGGGCTCCAAGCGGCGCGTCCGCATCCGCAATGCCGCCTGCGCGTGGCGATTTGTCGGTGTTGTTTGCACCGCGCTCCATCGCCTTTATCGGCGCGTCCGAGCGCGCCAATGCGCCGGCTTCGCGCGGGCTGCGCCACTGCCTGCGCCTGGGCTTTTCCGGCGGTCTGTATGCCGTCAATCCCAGGCATGCGCTGGCGCACGCGACGCTGTTCGACGTTCCTTGCTTGCCTTCGGTTGCGGCACTGCCCGCGCCGGTTGATGTTGCGGTGATTGCGCTGCCGGCGGAGGCCACGCTGGAGGCGGTGGCGCAATGTGCGCGCGCCGGCGTAAAGGCGGCGGTGATCTGCAGTTCTGGCTGGGGGGAATCGGGCGCCGAGGGTGCGCGGCGCGAAGAGGCGTTGCGCACGCTGCTTGCCGCTTCGCCGATGCGCGTGCTCGGGCCCAATTGCATCGGCGTGGGGGCCGCCGCGGCGCGCTATTGCGTCGCCTACAACAGTTCTTTTGAGCACATTGCGTTTCGCCACTGCCGGCCGATAGGCGTGGTGTGCCAGAGCGGCGCCATGCTCGGCGGCCTGCTGCTCAACGGCGAGGATGCCGGCGTCGGTGTCGAAGCCTTTGTCCATGTCGGCAACGGGCTGGATGTCTCGCTCGAGCAAGCCGCGGCCCACTTGATCGAACGCGGCGAAATCGCAACGCTTGCGCTGATGATAGAAGGCCTCTCGGACGGGCGGGCATTTGTCGCACTGGCGCGGCGCGCCCGTGCGCTTGGCAAGCACATCGCGGTGTTCAAGGCCGGCGTGTCGGCCGCGGGCAGCCAGGCGGTGCGCTCGCATACCGGTGCGCTTGCAGGGTCGGACGCGGTATTCGACGCGGTGTGCCGCGAAGAAGCGGTGGTGCGGGTAGAGGAAGCCGAAGACCTGCTGCCGGTCGCCCGCATGCTCGGGCGGATGCCGCGGCCCTGCGGGCGTCGTGTGCTGGTGTATTCGCTCTCCGGCGGCGGCGCATCCGTGCTGGCCGACGAATTGACCCGCGAAGGACTGGAACTGCCCCGTCTGGGTGAGCAGACCAGTGAGCGTTGTGCGGCGCTGGGCAATACATTCATCCAGGCGTCCAACCCGTTTGACGTCGGCGGCAGCGTGTTCTCCGGTACCGACGCGGCCCGCGCCGCACTGGAGATCGCCGCCGCAGACGAAAACGTCGATGCCGTGGCCTGGATCGGTGTCGGTGCCCCGCGCGACGAGCGCTCCAACGAATTGCTCGGCGCCGCCCTCGGGGTGCTGGCGCAGTGTGGCAAGCCTGCGGTAATCCTGTCAATGTCGGGAACGCCGGTCGAAGCAGGGTTCGCGCCGGCGCATGAACGCAATATTCCGGTCGCGCGCAGCGCGCGCGCCGCCGCGCGACTGATCGCCGCGGCGCTGGGCGCCGCGCCACCCGCGGCAGCAGATGCCCCCTCCGTTGCGGCGCTGCAAGCGTCCGCTTTCCCGTCGCCCCGTTTGGTCAATGAAAACGAAGCCAAGGCGCAGCTGCTGGCCGCCGGGTTTCCGGTGTTGATGCCGCGTTTCGTGGCAGATGCCGCGGCACTGGCCGGGGCTGCGCGCGCAATGGGTTTCCCGCTGGTGTTAAAAGGCATTGCGCGCGGCGTTGCCCACAAGACCGAGGCCGGTCTGGTGGCGTTGCGACTGCAAAGCGAAGAGGCGGTCCTCGCCGCCGCGACGGCAATGCGCTTCGCCAACCCGCAACTGCAATTCGAGGGCTACACGCTGGAACCCATGCTCGAGGACGGCGTGGAAACAGTGATAGGCGTGCGGGTAGACGCGCAATTCGGTCCGATGCTGATGTTCGGTCTTGGCGGAACCACTGTCGAACTGCTGCGCGACGTGACCTTCACGCAGTGCCCGTGCACGCCGGCGCGCGCGCGGACACTGATAGAGCGGACGCTGGCCGGGCGCCTGTTGCAAGGTTTTCGCGGGCGGCCGGCGGCGGATATTGAGGCGCTGGTGGACGCCCTGGTGAGGCTGTCCGAGTATGCCGCAGAGCGGGCCGGCAGCATCCTCGAAATTGAAATCAACCCCTTTGTCGTGCTGCCCCGCGGTCAGGGGGCAAAGGCGGTCGACGCGCTGATCATTCTAAAATCATGAAAAGTCCCAAGGAGAACGGAACATGAAAAAGATACTCGTACCGCTGGCTGCGGCCGTGTCGCTGGCCGCTTTGTTGATGACGCCCCTTGCGGCGATGGCGCAGGCCTATCCGGTAAAGCCCATCATCATTGTCAATCCGTTTGGCGCCGGCGGGGCGCTCGATCAGCTGGCGCGCAACCTGGCGCAAAAAATGACCGAATCGATGGGGCAGAACGTTCTTGTCGAGAACCGCACCGGCGCCGGTGGCAATATCGGCGCCGATTTTGTCGCAAAGAGCGCACCCGACGGCTATATCCTGGTGATGGGTTCGAGCGCCACCCACGGCATCAATCCGAGCCTTTACGGCACACGCATGCCTTTTGACGCCATCAAGGACTTCACTCCTGTATCGGTGTCGGTAGTGCAGAAAAACGTGCTGGTAGTAAACGCGGCGGTGCCGGCCAACAGCGTGAAGGAGTTGATCGCCCTTGGCAAGGCCCAGCCGGGCAAGCTGAGCTTCGGCTCCGCCGGTACCGGCACTTCGCAACACCTTTCCGGTGAATTGTTCAAAAGCCTCGCCGGCATCGACATGATCCACATACCCTACAAGGGCAGTGCGGCGGCGATGACCGATTTGCTTGGCGGGCAGATCACCATGAGTTTTGTCGATATCCCCACGGCGATCACCCACATCAAGGCGGGCAAGTTGCGCGCACTGGCGGTGACCTCGGCCCAGCCCTCGCCGGCGCTGCCCGATGTGCTGCCGCTGGCGCAGCAGGGCCTGGCGACTTTCGACCTGAAAGCCTGGTACGGGGTGCTGGCGCCGGCCAATACGCCGCGTGCCATCGTGCTGAAACTGAATGCTGAGATCACCAAGGCGCTCACTTCGCCCGACCTGCGGGACAAGCTGCTTGGCATGGGCATGGAGCCGATCGCACTGACGCCGGAGCAGTCGGCCGTTTATATCTCTGCGGAGATTGATCGCTGGGCGCAGGTGATCCGTTTGTCCGGGGCGCGCATCGACTAGGTCGGCGCGTGTTGCAATAAAAAAACCGGGGCAAGCCCCGGTTTTTTAATGCCGCACAGTACCGGTGTTTATTCGATCTTCGCCTTGGCGCGCAGGTCGCTCACGACTTTCTCGAGTTGCTGCTGCTGCAGGCGTTGCTGCAGGCCGGCCTTGACTTCGTCCATGGACGGGAATTTTACGTCGCGCACGTCGTCGAGCTGAATGACATGGAAGCCGAACTGGGTCTGCACCGGGACTTCGGTGTATTTGCCTTTTTCCAGTTTGACCAGGGCGTCGGAGAAGGGCTTGACGTAGCTCGCCGGGGTGTTCCAGTCGAGGTCGCCGCCGCGGTCCTTGGAGCCCGGGTCCTTGGAGACCTTGGCCAGTTCCTCGAACTTCTCGCCTTTTTTCAGCTTGACGACGATTTCTTTCGCCTCGGTGTCCTTTTCCACCAGGATGTGGCGCGCCTTGTACTCCTTGCTGCCCATCTGCGCCTTGACCTTTTCATATTCGGCCTTGACCGTTTCCTCGGTGATGGGATGGTCCTTGACGAAGTCCTGCAGGTAGGCGCGCACGATCACGGCCTGGCGCGCCATGCCGATCTGGCTCTGGATGTCTGCGCTCTTGGTCATGCCGCGGCGCGTGGCTTCCTGGACGATGATTTCGCGGTTGATCAGTTCATCACGGATGGCTTTGCGCATGTCCTCGTTGTCGGGCATGCCTTGCGCGGCGCGTTCCTTGATGATGGCATCGACGCTTGACTTGGGGATGGCGACGCCGTTGACGGAGGCAATCTTGGTCGAGCCCGAGGCTGCCGACGGGGCGGCGGCCGGCGCGGCCTTGGTGGCGGGGGCGGCCGTTTGCGCAAATGTGGAGGCGGGGGCGGATGCGATGGCGCCGAACAGCAGCGCCAGCAGCAGGCGGGATGGGGTGTTCATGGTATTTCCTTCAGGGTTGAATTGAGTTCGTGGGGCGCGATCGCCGTGATGGCGAGCGCATGGATTTGCTGTTGCATCATCGGCCCGAGCGCAGCGTACACCATGCGATGGCGGGCGAGGGTGGTCCTGCCGGTGAATTGCGGCGACACGATGGTGAGGCGGTAATGTCCGCCGCCGCCCTGCGCGCCGACGTGGCCGACGTGCCGGCCGCTTTCATCCAGGAGTTCCAGCCGTTCGGGGGCGAGGGTGCCAAGGCGTTGCTCAATGGCGGCGGGAATATCCACGGCGGGTGCGTGCGCCATTATTTGGGTTCTTCCTGCTGCATGTACTTGGCGAGGAACATCGCCTGGCCGATGACAAACACCAGCATCAGTCCCATGCCGCCGAAAAGCTTGAAATTCACCCAGTCGTCGGTGGAATAGTTGAAGGCGACGTACAGGTTGAGCACGCCCATGACGGCGAAAAAGCCGGCCCAGCTCCACAGCAGGCGCGACCAGGCTGCATCGGGCAGTTGCAACTGGGCGCCCATGATGGAGCGCATCAGGTTGCGTTTGAACACCAGCTGGCCGGCCGACAGAACCAGCGCGAACAGCCAGTACAGCACGGTGGGTTTCCACTTGATGAAGGTCTCGTCGTGCAGGAACAGCGTGGCGCCGCCGAACACCACAATGATGGCAAGGCTGACCCAGAGCATGGTGTCGACCTTCTTGCCGCGCAGCTTGAGCCAGCCGACCTGGGCGAAGGTTGCGGCGATGGCCACCCCGGTCGCCACGTAAATGCCGGCGAACTTGAAGGCGATGAAAAACAGGATTACCGGGAACAGGTCAAAGAGGAATTTCATGGGCGAACATTATAGCCGTTCGCCGAGACCGGGCAGGCCGCTGCTCGGCCAGAATGTGCCGTTTATCCGCTTATGCGCCTGATTTGTCGAACTTGAGCGAGGCCGAATTGATGCAATAGCGCAGGCCGGTCGGTTTGGGGCCGTCCTCAAAGACGTGGCCAAGGTGCGCTTCGCAGGTGGCGCAATGCACTTCGGTGCGGGTCATGAAAAACTTGCGATCCGTCGTTGTCTCGACCCTGGCCGGGTCGGCCGGTTGCCAGTAGCTCGGCCAGCCGGTGCCCGAGTCGAACTTGTGTGCGGAGCTGAACAACTCGGCGTCGCAACAGACGCAGCGATACATGCCCGCATCCTTTGTGTCGTGGTATTCACCACTGAAGGCCGCTTCGGTGCCGTGCTTGCGTGCAACTTCAAACTGCTCGCGGGTGAGTTCTTTTTTCCATTCGGCGTCGGTTTTGACGATTCTGGCTGCGGTCTTGTTGTCCATGCGATTGCTCCTTTGCGTGAGGGTGAACTCCTTGGTCGGATTTGGCCCCCGAAACTTTCATGATTTTGCCCTATTTTTTTATATCGCCGCATATGGTTGCCGCGAACTGCCACCGGCTACTATAGTTGCGGGCGGCATGATGGAATGGCCGCCCACCCTGAGAAGGAGCGCACCACGATGGTGAACCTGATTGAATACGAAGCTGCCACGGCCGAGGTCAAAGTGGTCTATGACGATATTCGTGCCACGCGAGGGTCGGACTTCATCAATAATTTCTGGAAGGCCCTGGCCAACCATCCGCCCACCCTGGCGCGGACATGGGCCGACGTAAAGCAGGTGATGGGCCCGGGGGCCATCGATCCGCTGACCAAGGAACTTATCTACATCGCCGTCAGCGTCACCAACAACTGCGAATACTGCATTCATTCGCACACCGCCGGCGCCGTCGCCAAGGGCATGAGTCGCGAGCAATTCGGCGAATTGATGGCGGTGGTGGGCGTGGCCAACCAGACCAACCGCCTTGCCAACGGCTACCGCATCCCGGTGGACCCGCGTTT
>CAMAWC010000130.1 GCA_945861875.1 Bordetella parapertussis | reverse complement strand
AGCGGCAGGTTGATGGCGAGCTTCATCAGCGCGCCCGAACCGACCGGGCCGAGGTGTTCGATACGGCGGCAGAGTTTATCCAGCATCGGGCGGGCGATGGCCAGGGCCGCTTCGCTGCCGCCGACAAAGGCAAACAGTTTGCCTTCGCGCGCCGGGCCGACGGTGCCGCCGACCGGCGAATCGATGAACATCGCGCCCCTGGCCTCGGCTTCGCGCGCCAACGCGACCACGGTCTCCGGTCGCACCGTGCTCATTTCAATGAACAGCTTGCCCGCAGTCGCGCCGGCGAGCAGGCCTTTGTCACCGCGGTAGGCCGCTTCCAGGGCCGCATCGTCGCTCATGATGGATATGACCATGTCGCAGTCGCGGGCCAGGTCTGCCGCGGTGGCGGCGACTGTCACGCCGGCGGCCTTGAGCGCTTCGGCCTTGGCGCGGGTGCGGTTCCAGGCACTGACCGCATAACCTTGCTGTACCAGGCGCCCGGCGATGGCCGCGCCCATGCGGCCGATGCCGCACACGCCGATACGTGGTGTGCTTTTGGGTGCGCTTTTGGGTGAAAGGCTCATGGATGTTCTCCGTTTTTATGGCATGCCGCTGGGGCGGCCGTGCCGGGGATTGGGTGGGGGCTGCATGATAAACTGAGCGCGTATTTTCGCATGATCACAGCCGGTTCCGGTGTTCCCGCCCCATGAATCAAGTTCCCTCGCAAGTCGATCCGCTCGCCGGAAAACTGCCGGTCACCGTCGTCACCGGTTTTCTGGGCAGCGGCAAGACCACGCTGATACGCCGCCTGCTGACCCATCCGGGCATGAACCGGGTGGCGGTGGTGATCAACGAGATCGGTGAAATCGGCATCGACAACGACCTGGTCCGTATGTCCTCGGAGAACGTCACGCTGCTGGCCAACGGCTGCCTGTGCTGCACCGTGCGCACCGACCTGCAGGAGACGCTGCGTGAACTGTTCGGCCAGCGCCGTGCCGGGCAGGTCGCCGATTTTGACCGCATCGTCGTCGAGACCACCGGCCTCGCCGACCCGGCGCCGGTGGTGCAGACCCTGGTCAGCGATACCATGCTCGCGGCGCATTACCGCCTTGACGGCCTGGTGACGCTGGTCGATGCGCTCAACGGCGTGTCCAATATAGAGACCACTCCCGAGGCGCAAAAGCAGATCGCCCTTGCCGATCGCATCATCATTACCAAGTCCGACCTTGTCGGGGACAAGATGCTGGCAACGCTGCGCGAGCGCATCGCCGCAGTCAATCCGCGCGCCGACACGGTGCTCTCGGTCATGGGTGAAATCGATCCGGCGCTGCTCACCGGACTTGGCCTGGCCAGCGCGCGCGCCGGCGCCGGGACGCTGGGCTTTCTCGGCGAGGGCTCGACGGCGTCTGCCGTGGGGGACAGTTACCTCGGCGCGCGCCTGCCGGCACGCCACGATTCGGGCATTCGCACCCTGTCGCTGCGTTTTGACAGGCCGTTTTCCTGGGCGGCGTTTTCAGCGGCCATGGACATGCTGACCACGTTGCGCGGCCCCGACCTGTTGCGCGTCAAGGGCATCGTCAATGTCGACGGCAAGCCGGTGGTGGTGCAGGGCGTGCAGCACATTTTTCACCCGCCGCTGCACCTTGACCGCTGGCCGAGTGAAGACCGCGACACGCGCATGGTGTTCATCAGCCGCAAACTCGACGAGGGTGTCATCCGCGGCCTGTTTGCCGCGGTTGGCGCGCTGGTTCCAAGCGACTAAGACGCGCTAAAGCCGTCATTCCCGCGAAGGCGGGAATCCATGGGGTTTGTCGCATTGCGACACTTTTGTGCCATGGCGCCACGCGTACCCCGTGGGTTCCGGGTTCCGCTACGCGGCCCCGGAAAGACGGCGCTCCATGAGTGCTTAGCGGCCCTTGATCTTGATCTTGAACAATTTGCGCGCGTTGCCGCCCATGATGCGCTGGCGATCGGCGGCCGAAAGGCCCTTGACACTGCGGATGTGTCCGACCGGGTCGTCCTCGCCCATGTCATAGGGGTAATCGGTGCCCAGCATGACGTGGTCAGAGCCGTACTTGCGCACCAGGTTGGCAAGCATTTCCGGATCAAAGGTGATGGTGTCGAAGTACATCTTGGCGAGGTAGCTTGACGGCGGTTTTTTGATCACGCTGCGCACGTCGGCGCGGGCGCGGTGGGCGTGGTCCATGCGCGCCCAGTAGTGCGCAAGATAGGCGCCGCCGTGGGCGACCAGCACCTTGAGTTTGGGATTGCGCGCCATCACGCCGTCCAGGATCAGGTGGCTGACGGCGATGGTGGTGTCCATGGGGTTGCCGATGACGTTGTTGAAGTAGTGGTCCACCAGGCGCTGGCCCTGGGTGAAACCGACCGGGTGCAGGAACAGCGGCATTTCGAGTTCCTCGGCGCGGCGGAAGAATTTTTCCAGTTTCAGGCTGGGGTCGGTCAGGTCCAGGCCGTTGACGTTGGTGTTGAGTTCGACACCGCGCAGGCCCAGCACCTTGGAAGCGTATTCGAGTTCCTTCACCGCCATGTCGGCGTTTTGCAGCGGCACTGTGCCCAGGCCGACAAAACGATCCGGGTTGCCGGCGACCAGGGCGGCGATGCCCTCGTTGACTTCACGCGAGAGCGTGCGTCCGAGGGAGGCCTCGGCCCAGTAGTAATACTGGAAGGGCGCCGGCGACACCACCTGGATGTCCACACCCATCTTGTCCATGTCGCGCAGGCGCACCTCAATGGAGGACAGCTTGGCGCCGCGGTCCTTCATCTGCTTGCTGTTGACCTCGTTGGTCAGCGCATTGGCGTAAATCACGCTCGGTTCGTACTGCAGGGGCTTGAGGTGCGCGACCTTGGCCGCAACCGCAGTGTTGAGGTAGTGGCAGTGCACATCGATGCGCAGGTCGGCGGTCTTGCGTTTCGCTTTTGTCACCGCGGCGGCGCGCACAGAGGTCACCGCCTTGCGTTTGGTCGCCGCGGCGCGGCCGTGGCGGTGCGTGGGGTCGGTGCAATGGGCGGAACAGGTAAAGAGCATGGGTGCGGGTCCGGTAGGTGATGCGGGGGGGGCATGTGCGATGCCGAGTATTTTAGCGCAATGGGAGATGCGAACCAATCGCATTTTCAAGTTGGGTGCGGCCGCGCGCCAATGCGTTAAACTGCGCGTCACAAAACGTTCAACTTGAAACGTGGCATGGGCGGCGGCACGCGCCCTATCTGGGAGATGTCATGCTGTTTTCAAAACTGCTGCCGCGCAACGGTGATTTTTTCGCAAAATTCGATCTGCACGCCGACTACATTGCCAGGGCGGCGCGCGCGATGTCACAACTCGTGCGCAATTACGACGATCCGCAGCAGCGCGAACTGTATGCGCGTGAGGTTGATGACGCCGAACATGCCGCAGATCGCGTCACTCACGATGTGCTCAAGACCTTGCACCAGACGTTTGTCACGCCGATCGATCGCGAACAGATCCATTCGCTGATCAACACCATGGATGACGTCGTCGACCTCATCCAGGACTGCGCCGAGGCGCTGGCCTTGTATGACGTGCATAAGGTGACCGAGGAGGTGGTGCGTCTTGCCGAGATTAGCGAAAAATGCTGCCTGCGCCTGTGTCACTCGGTGTCGCTTATAGGAAATTTGTCCAGTGCGGGGACGAGCGAGGCGATACTCAAGACCTGCGAAGAGATTGACCAGCTCGAGTCGGACGCCGACCGGGTGATGCGCGGCGCCATGAGCAAGCTTTTTCGCAACGAACCGGATGTGCGCGAGGTGATCAAACTCAAGGCGATTTACGAACTGCTTGAGACCATCACCGACAAATGTGAGGACGCCGCCAATCTTGTCGAGGGTGTCGTCCTCGAGAATTCCTGAGGCGGCATCGTCGATGACGCCGGCTCAGGTTACGCTGTGGGTGATCGTTCTGCTCGTGCTGCTTGCGCTGGCCTTCGATTTCATGAACGGTTTTCATGATTCGGCCAATTCCATCGCAACAGTGGTGTCCACCGGGGTGCTCAAACCGGGGCAGGCGGTGCTGTTCGCGGCGTTTTTCAATTTCATCGCGATATTTGTTTTTCACCTCTCAGTCGCCGCCACTATAGGCAAGGGTATCGTCGAACCGGGGGTGGTGGATACCCATGTCGTATTCGGTGCCCTGGTCGGTGCGATCACCTGGAACGTCCTGACCTGGTACTACGGTATCCCGAGCAGTTCCTCGCACGCCTTGATCGGTGGAATCGTTGGCGCGGTGATCGCCAAGGCCGGCGGGGGATCGCTCATTGGCGCCGGGATTTTCAAGACAGTGGCGTTTATTTTTGTATCGCCCCTGATGGGCTTCCTGCTCGGGTCCCTGATGATGATCCTGGTGGCGTGGACGCTCCGTCACACGACGCCATCGCGTGTGGACCGCTGGTTCCGTCGATTGCAACTGGTATCGGCGGGCGCTTACAGCCTTGGCCACGGGGGCAATGACGCGCAAAAGACCATTGGCATCATCTGGCTGCTGCTGATTGCCACGGGATACACCGCACCGGGCGACGCCTCGCCGCCGATCTGGACCATCGTCGCCTGCTATACCGCCATCGCCGCAGGTACCTTGTTCGGCGGCTGGCGCATCGTCAAGACCATGGGCCAGAAAATCACCAAGCTCAAGCCGGTGGGCGGCTTTTGCGCCGAGACGGGCGGCGCCGTGACGCTGTTCCTCGCCACCATTCTTGGCATTCCGGTATCGACCACGCATACCATTACCGGCGCCATCGTCGGCGTCGGCGCGGTGCGCGGCGCCGGTGCGGTGCGCTGGGGCGTGGCCGGCAACATCGTATGGGCGTGGATTTTCACCATCCCGGCGAGCGCCTTTGTCGCCGGTGTTTCATACTGGGTGAGCATGCTCATTTTCTGAGCGCACGCTGCCCCGACATCACTGACCGGAATGAAGCACCATGACCACACTGCACGCTGATCGCGCCGCCGAATCGAGGGATTCGGCCACCGTTTCAATCGATGCCGCCGAACTGGGCCCGACGGAGATGTATGTGTTCCTGCGTGATGCGGTGGTGCCGCGGCCGATTGCCTGGGTGTCGACCATCGACACGGAAGGGCGGACCAACCTCGCGCCCTTCAGTTTTTTCAATGTCGTCAGCCCGTATCCGCCGACGCTGGGCTTTAGCTGTGGCCCGCGCGGCGACAACCACAATTCACCGCTGCGCCTGGTCAAGGATACCCTGCTCAACATTCGCGCCACCGGCGAATTTGTCGTCAACCTGTCATCGGCGTCGCTGCTCGATGAAGTGGTGAAAAGCTCCGATCCGCTGCCGCACGAACAGAGCGAGTTTGAGCATGCCGGCCTGGTGGCTGTGGCGTCGACGCGGGTACGCCCGCCGCGGGTTCAGGGCGTGCCGGTGGCCTTCGAGTGCCGCACCTTTGACATTATTGAGGTCGGGGTGAACACCTGGATCATGGGCACGGTGGTACACATGCATGTGGCGCCCAAGGCCTATGTGGGCTCAAGCGCGGAGCTCAAGCACCGCATCAACGTGCTCGCCGACGCGGGCACACGCCCGGTGGGGCGGCTTGACCGCGCCAACTACACGCGGGTGGGCGACATAGAGCTGCACCGGCGCAAGGAAGGCCCCAACTAGGGAGCCAAGCTTGGCCGCCGGGCTATGCCGCCTTGGCGGCCGCAGCCTTGCGGTTTTTATCCAGCCAGGCTTCGACCAGTGCAACGGTGTCGTCGAGCTCTTGCAGTTTCACGCCTTTTTGCGCGGCGATGGTCTTGACCAGGCGGTCGACGCGCTCGATGTTGGGCGCGCCCGCGGCAAGGGCACGCGCGGCCGATGAGGGGCTGCCCAGCGACTGCGCCGCGGCGGCATACTTGTCGAACGGCACCATGTCGCCCTCCGAGGCGCCCAGCGACACGCACAATTTCACCACCCAGTTGTAGGTGGCGCGCGTCGCCTCGAGGTCGCCGTGCACCGCGTCCTTGATCGGCCGCATTGTGTCTTTTTGCACGCAGCGGTAATTGCCGGCGATGAGCATCGCCCACTTGGCGAGCGGCACAAACACCGACTCGTGCACCTTGAGTTTCACCGGCAGTTCGATCAGGCCGGCGCCGGTGTCAAAGCGCACCGCCTCGATGTCCTTTTCGAGCTGGCGCAGGATGGCGGTGTGGGCATCGGAGTCAAAGCGCGCCGCCTTGAAGTTGGTCGGCAGCCTGACCTGCAGCACGTTGACCTTTTCCTCCGGCGGGCGAAAGGCCTGCGGGTCGGGGCTGCACAGGGTCATGGTTTTCGGATCGAAGGCATCCCATACGGTGGCGTCGGCATAACAGTCGCGAATGCCATCGGCATTGATGCCGCTGATGCGCTTGAGGTAGGGCAGGGGGGGCATGTTCATGATCGACATGCACGGAACGCGGGAGGTGGCAACCGCCGTGAGCAACTCGCGCACACCGGCAGAGCGGTACTGCGGTTCCTGCATCGCCAGCGCCACCAGGTCGTAGTCGGCCGGATTGACCCCGGCCGGGCTGCTCGCCGAGAGCTTGCCCGGGCCTTTGCGCGAATCCAGTTGCACCAGGCCCTCGCGGCCCTTGATCGGCATGCGCACGATGGCGCCTTCCTGGTTGAACACCTCCGCCTCGGCCGGCAGGCAGACCATGTGCACGTCGTGTCCGGCGAGAACCAGCTTGGTGGCGAGCAATGAGCCGTATGACGCGCCCATGATCAGGATGTTGTAGTGCTTGGCCATGAGAATTTCTCCTTTGTTGTGGGTTCTGCCATTGCGTGCCGGCTTGCCGGTTTAAGGGCGGAGGGATTTTTCCGGATTGCGAAATGATGCTTTTGAACTTGTGCCCGCATGCTACTACCGAATGCACGCAGGTCGCGAATTTGCCGGTGTCGTTTCGCATTGCGGAATGTCTGTGCCAGACGGGTTAAACTGCGCATGCAGGTGAAAATACGTTCCCATTCCCCACTGTGATCGGCGATGGCATGAAAACTCTTCTGATTGTTTGGCTGATTAACGCGCTTGCCCTGCTGGCGTTGCCCTATGTCGTGCCCTCGGTGCAGGTGGACGGGTTTGTCACCGCGCTCATCGCCGCGATGGTGCTCGGGCTGGTCAATGCTCTCATTCGTCCCCTCGTGATCCTGCTTACGCTGCCAGCCACCTTGCTGACGCTGGGTCTGTTTATTTTCGTGGTCAACGGGCTGCTGTTCTGGTTCGTCGCGTACTTTCTTGAGGGTTTCCAGGTCGCCGGTTTCTGGTCGGCAGTGCTGGGGGCGTTTGTCTACGCCCTCATATCCTGGGCGGCCAGTGCACTGGTGTTTGGGCACCGCCGCGACTAGGGCCGCCCACGCTGTTTTTTCGCCACCGATTGGCAACCAGTCGAGCCGATGTTTGCATCTGAATCGGCTGCGCTGTGGCTGCTTGTCACCGGCACCTTTCTTGCCGCCGGCTTCGTCAAGGGCACCGTAGGGCTGGGCCTGCCCAGCGTGGCGATGGGGCTGCTGACCCTTAGCCTGCCGCCGGCGCAGGCGGCCTCGCTGATGCTTATTCCGTTGTTTGTCACCAACCTGTGGCAGATGCTTGCCGGCCCGGCCCTGCGCGCCATCGTGCGGCGCTTTGCCTCGATGATGCTGTTGTCCTTCGCCGGCACCATAGGAACCGCCGGTGCGATGAGCGGCGATCACGCGCGGCTGGCGGCGTTTGGGCTGGGTGTCGTGCTGGTGATCTCGGCGGCACTGGGTTTGTCCGCGCTGCGGCTGCGGGTGCGTCGCGACAGGGAGCGCGGCCTGTCGCCGCTGATGGGCCTTGCCACCGGCCTTATCACCGGCGCCACCGGCGCGTTCATCTTTCCCTCGGTGCCCTATCTTGCGGCTATGGACTTGAGCAAGGAAGAGCTGATTCAGGCGCTTGGTTTGTCGGCGGTGGTGTCCTCTGTTGCGCTGGGCACTGCGCTTTACCTGCAGGGCACGCTGAGCCTGCCGCTGGCGGGTGTCTCGGCGTATGCGCTGCTGCCGGCTTTTGCCGGCATGTTTGCCGGCCAGCGGCTTCGCCGCCACGTCAGCGAGCAGACTTTTCGCCGGATTTTTCAGTCGGGCATCCTGCTGCTGGGCCTGTTTCTGGCTTTTAAGAATTTTCCGTGAAAAAAATGGCAATGGCTGGAAAACCGCGACAGGAGCGGGTTTCCAGGTGATTTCCGGGTGATATCGTCTCGCGCCCGCTCGGGGTACGCAGCCAAGCTGCTATATTGGCGTCCTGTTTTCAAACCTGATTCATGCACATGAACAAAGTCGGTCGCAACGATCCGTGCCCCTGCGGCAGCGGCAAGAAATACAAGCATTGCCACCAGTTGAGCGAGCAGGGCGGCGTGGCGCCAAGCGTTGTGCAGGCGTTTGCGC
>CAMAWC010000129.1 GCA_945861875.1 Bordetella parapertussis | reverse complement strand
GGCAACTTGCCCAGAGTGCTTATCAACCTTGCCAATTCCCTCGTCCTCATTTCGCGTCTCCTGGTCCAGCGCCTTTGCGCCACACTGCCAGTTTCCGCCCCCACAGGCTCACCAGATGAGCTACCAACATTATTCGCTATATGAGCCTTGATTTATGAAAAGATTCTTAACCCCGGCGACACGAATGCGCGGACTCTGGAACAGAGCGGGTTTGCAGGCTCAGCTGTGCCTGATCGGCATCGTCCTGCAGTTGCTGCTGCTGGCCGCGGTGTCGGTCAGCACGCTCAGGCTGGTCGACGGCAATCTCGAAGCGGAGCTTGACGTCCAGGGGCGGCAGCTGGGCCCTGTTCTTAACGCCGCACTGGCGGTGCCGATGGCGCAGCGCGACTATGCATCGGTGCAGGCCATCTTGCGGGAAATCACGCTGTCGCGCGACCTCATCGGCGTTGCCGTGACCGACGCCAGCGGGCGCATGATCGCCACCGATGGCGTGGTGCGGGCCGCGCCCGCCACCGCGCAGAACGGCGTCCCGGACAACCGCGACAAGGGCAATGCCTCCACCGACAAGTCCTTTGCCACCACGCTGGTGCTGGGTGCGCAAGTGCTGGGCGCGGTGCGCTACGATTTGTCGCGCAAAGGCCTGTTGGCCACGCAACAGCGCATTCTGGTTCATATCGCGCTCGCAGCGCTGCTCTCGGTTGCGGTGTTTTCGCTGTTGCTGTGGGTTTTTGTCAGGCCGATCATCCGGCCCTTGACGCAACTGGTCACCGCCAGCCGCGACATCCGTGCCGGCAACTACGCCATCGTCCTGCCGCAGCGGCGCGAGGGTGAAATTGGCAAGCTGGTGGACGCGTTTGAAAAAATGAGCACGGAAATAGAACGCAAGGTGGGTGAGTCGGGCCGGCTTAACGAAACGCTCGAACAAAAAGTGGCGCAGCGCACGCTCGCGCTCAACGATGCGCTCGAGCGCGCCGAGTCCGCAGTCAGGGCCAAGGCGATGTTCCTTGCCAACATGAGCCATGAGATACGCACGCCGATGAACGCGGTCATCGGGCTGTCCCATCTGGCCCTCAACGCCGAACTTGCGCCGCAGCAGCGTGATTACCTGCAAAAAATAAACAGCTCCGGCCGGCACCTGCTGGGCATCATCAACGACGTGCTCGATTTCAGCAAAATAGAATCGCGCAAGCTGGACCTGGATCACCTTGAGTTTGATCTCGCATCGGTGCTGCTCGATGTGATCGGCATGGTTGGCGAACAGGCGCGGGCCAAGGGTCTCGAGCTGAAGGCGGACATCGCGCCAGAGGTGCTCCTGGAGCGGATCGGCGACGCCCGCCGGCTCAGCCAGATACTGATCAATTACCTCAATAACGCCATCAAATTCACCGAGCGCGGCAGTATCAGTGTGCGTGTCAGCGAAGAGGGCGATGAGGGGGGGCAGCAGCGCTTGCGCTTTGAGGTGGCTGACACCGGCATCGGTCTTACGCCGGCGCAGCAAAGCCGCCTGTTCAGCGATTTCGAGCAGATTGATAACAGCCACACGCGCCAGTTCGCCGGCACCGGTCTGGGCCTGGCCATCTCCAAGCGACTGGCCGCGATGATGGGCGGCAGTGTCGGTGTGCGCAGCGAACAGGGCCTCGGCTCCACCTTCTGGTTCACCGCGCTGGTCGCCCCCGGCCTGGCCGCGCCCGAACACGATACGCCGCCTGCATTTTGGGGCAGCCGCATGCTGGTGGCCGATGAGAGCGCGGCGGGCGGGGCGTTGCTGATACAGCTGCTCGGACGCCTGCATTTTGCCGTAGACGCCGTCGCCGACGCGGCACAGGCCGAGGCGGCGGTGCGCAGCGCAGCCCTCGCGGGCGAGCCTTACCGTGTCGCGCTCGTCAATGCGACCCTCCCCGGCCTGGACGCGGGGCAGGGTGCGCGCAAGCTGCGCGCGGTCGCTGCAGCCTTCGACACGGGTGTCCCGGGCGTCAAATACAACGAAAACGGCAAAGACCGCAAAGATCCCAAAGACGCGCAGAACACGCTGCGTATCATCTGCATCGCCGCCGCCGGCAGCGATACCCCGGGCGACAGCGGGTTTGACCAGATCATCCGCGCCCCCCTGAGCAGGGATGCGCTATTGGAGGTGATGGTGGCCTGCTTGAGCATGGGCGAAACGCCCCACGCGCAGGCGGCGGGTGGCAGCACTAATGGCAGTACTGATGGCAACGTTGCCAAGCCCGCCGGTGCGGGCATCGCCGGCGCACACGTGCTGCTGGTCGAGGACAACGCGCTCAACCAGCAGGTGGCCACCGAACTGCTGGAGCTCGACGGCTTGCGCGTGACCAGCGCGCCCAACGGCGCGCAGGCCCTGCTGGAGCTGGCGCGCGCCGATTTCGACCTGGTGCTGATGGACATGCAAATGCCTGTCATGGACGGGCTCACCGCCACCGCGGCGATCCGCCGTAATGCGCGCTGGCATGATTTGCCCATCGTCGCCATGACCGCCAATGCGTTGAACGAAGATCGCGTGCGCTGCCTGGAGGCGGGCATGAACGACCATCTGATCAAGCCGATTGAACCGCATCTGTTGCGCCAGGCGCTGCGGCGCTGGATCCGTGTCCGTCCGCGGGGTGCTGCGGTTGTGGCGCAGCGCGCCCCTGATGGTGACCTCGATGCCGGTGGTGCGGCCGGCTTTGGGGGTGCGCCGTCGCCGGCCGCGCCGCGCTTGCCCGCGGTGGCCATCGCCGGCCTGGACATGCAAAAAGGCCTCGCGCTTTGCGGCGGAAGGCCGGCGTTCTACCTGTCCATGTTGCGGCGGTTTGCCGCGGATTGGTCCGATATGGACCAGAACATCATCGCGCTCGTTTCAGAGAGCAACTGGGAAGAGGCCCACCGCCTCGCGCATTCGCTCAAGGGCGTGTCCGGCAGCATTGGCGCGAATCTGGTGTCCGAGGCTGCGTTTGCGCTCGAGCAGGCATGCCACGCATTCGTGTCACGCGACAGAAAAGCCAGCCAGATCGCGGTGGCGCGCAGCATGACGCTGCTGCAAACGCAACTGGCCCCCTTGCTGGCGGCGCTGCAAAACGCCTTGCCCGAAGAGGTGGCGGTTTCGATGGCGCCAAATAGCGCGCAGGTTTAATGGCACTTGCGGACGGCCTTTTGATGGCTGCAAAGGCACCTGCTGGTGCGAATGGCACTTACTTAAGGAAGCTTTGAATAAGTCCGTCATTGCCGCGAAAGCCGGAATCCATTTTGACCTAAGGAAACCCTGAATAAGTCCGTCATTCCCGCGAAAGCGGGAATCCATGGGGTTGGGTTTCCCAGCCAATCGACAAACCCCATGGATTCCGGGTTCGGCTATGCCGCCCCGGCATGACGAATAACTTACCGATACCGGAAGAAAACGCCGTCATTCCCTGCGAAAGCCGGAATCCATTTTGACCTAAGGAAACCCTGAAAACGCCGTCATTCCCGCGAAAGCGGGAATCCATGGGGTTGGGTTTCCCAGCCAATCGACGAACCCCATGGATTCCGGGTTCGGCTACGCCGCCCCGGAATGACGAATGAGGCACGCGGGCACCGGGGGCACTGCGTCCTCGCCCGTTGCTCCGGCTTGCGGCCGCGCAGCCGCGCCGAAACCGCGCTGCGCAGCAACCCGGGCCGCAGCAACCCGGGTCGCAGCAACCCGGGTCGCAGCAACCCGGGCCGCAGCAACCCGGGCCGCGGTTACATAAAGCATACATTTGCGCACCGCCGCGTTACCAAGGCGCTACAACGCTCAGACAAAGCGTGCGCCGCCGTTCTGTAATCTCGCCGTTGTACCGATCAGGTACCCAATCCTTCATCAGAACCACAAGGGAAAGCGGCCACACTATGAAAACCACACTGGTCCACCGGGCCGCAGGCACCTTGCTGGCCGCGTCCTTGCTTTTCTCCGGCGTTCCGGCCGCAGCCGAATCGCCCGAGCCCATGCTGCCGATGCCGCCGGTGCTGCTGCAACCGAAGGGCGAGAAGGTTGACTTCGCGCCGATACAGGAGCGCTGCGTGCAGTCGGGCCAGATCCGTTTTGGCGCCGGAGAGCGCTGGAGCGACTGCCGCCTGACGCGCGCCGGTTTTGTCTCCACCATCGGCCTGCTCGATTTTTACTACGCGCATTATTGCCTCATCGACGGCGCTAAAAACGCCAAGGGCTGCGACAAACAGGCGATGGTCATTTTTGGCAACCGCGCCTATCGCGACGAGGCTTATGCCGTATTGCAGCGCATTGATCCTGCAGGCACGCAATACGAAATTCCGCTGGTGACCGGCTCGGGTGATGACAACCTGCTGATTCTTTCGGCCAAACCCAAGAACGACGTTCGCCCTGCGCGCAAATACTACGCCTGGCATGAAGCGCTGTGGCAGCCGGTTGACCAGCACGCCTGGCAGCGCGAGCTACCGGCAAGGCTGCGGGCGGGCGCGCGCGTCAGCGTGAACGGGCAGCCGGATCCGCAGACCCTCAGTGTGCGCATCACCGTTGCCGACCCGGTCGGCCACGCCCGCGGCAAGCCGATGCGCGTTGAACTGGGCTTTGCAGACAGGCAGCTGTTCATTCGCGACCTCGTCGATGAACCCGTCCTCGGCCGGACCATGGCGAAAATGCCTTCGCCGGGCGCGCGTTGATTCTCGCCGCGCCGACCCTGCTCCCTGTATTTAAAATATCAAGCCCAAGGAAATATAGTCCAAGAGGCGCACATCGGCCGATGTCAAACCGACCGGTGGTGCAGTCGAGCAAGCTGGGTACGACCACGGCGCTGGCCGGCACCTTCCCGTTCTGATGGGAGTTCTGGTTCGGGTTTCGCTTTGCGCCCTGATTTGATTGCGGCCTGAAAAAAGGATCGCAATCGGCACTGGAAGGTATTGTCGAGGCGCCCGGTGGCGCCGCAGTGCGGCACCGGGGCCTTCGGTATTGTGCTTTTCGCCTTGCCCCGCTGCGCTGCGCTGCGCCTCGCGCGGCTCAGGTCTTTGGAGTCGTCTGCCCGCCCGGAAAAGCGACGCGAACGCACAAGCCCGGCTCCCCGGCGCGCTCTTGCAGGCTGACCTCGGCCCGATGCAGCCGGGCGATATCGCGAACGATCGCCAAGCCAAGTCCGGCTCCGTCGCCGGGGCTGCCCGCGATGCGGTGAAAAGGCTCGAATACTTTTTCACGCTCGCCGACGGGGATACCGGGGCCGTTGTCCTCGACGCTCAATTGCGGTGTGGGCAACGCCCGCACCGCAACCGTGATGCGGCCGTACTCCGGGCTGTAACGCACGGCGTTGTCGATGAGGTTCGACACCAGCTCCTCAAGCAGCACGGCATTGCCGCGTATGCGCACGGGCTCCTCGCCGGCGTCCAGTTCCAGGTCGATGTTCTTTTCGTGCGCGCCCGTGAGCCAGCGCATGCCGACCTCGCGCGCCAGCCGGCCAAGGTCCAGGTCCTCAAACGGCGGGGTGTTGCGGATCTTGGGGTCGGCGCTGGCGAGGGTCAGCAACTGCCCGGATAAACGCACCACGCGCTGCGAGGCGGTTTGCAACTGCGCCAGGGCGGGGCGCACCTCCTCCATGCTGTCCGATCGGATGGCGCGTTCGATTTGCAAGTTGATGCCGGCGATGGGCGTGCGCAACTGGTGCGCCGCATCGGCGATAAATCGCTGCTGCGCGCTCAGCAGGTGCTCCAGGTTGTCATTGAGTTCGCGCAGGTTTGCGTCCGAGCGTCTCAGCGCCTGATTGCTCAGGCGCGCGGCCGCGGTCGCGCGCTGCGCCTTGCGCGCGAGTTGCAGCCCGTAAATCAGAACAGCCAGCACCAGCAGCCCGACCACCAGGATGCCGAACGAGACCATCTTGCTGAGCCCGTTGCGGTACTGCTCGCCTTGCAAAAAAAGGTCCGACTGCAGCGTGTCGACAATGCTGTCACGGTGGGACATCGAGTCGAGGAATTCGCCGTACTTGTGGTCCGCAAGGGCCATGCTCGCGTCGGCCCCCGGTTTGTCGCCGCTTTGGAGTCGCGCAAAAACCTGATTGCCGGCCTCGGACATGCGCTGCAGGTGTTTCTCGCCTTGCTCAAGATTGGACAACAGGCGGTTGCGTTGTGAGGCCACAGGCAGCTCGCGGAGGGTGGTTTTTTCACGCTCGAGCAGCGCGAACAAATCGATGAGGCTGGTGCGCAGCCTTTCCTGCTCGACCGCCGGCCGCAGGGTGTTGAAAACATCGTTCACCGGCGCGTTGCTGTCCCGCGCGGCCTTGGTCAATGCCGCGGTGCGCTGGTTGGTCTGGCTCCAGACGGCATTGGCTGCGCTCAGTTCGAGGTAGCCATCCTGCATCAGCTGGTTCACCCGGCCGATCAGCAGCAGGCCGACCAGGTTGAGGGCGAAAAGCAGGTAATAGATCGCGGCAAAGACGCTGCGCTCCGCCGGCGGCGGCTGCGTGGCATCAGCGCTCCGGACTGCGGCGCCCTCAATGTTTGCGTCTGACCTGTTTGCGTCTGACCTGTTTGCGTCTGACATATCCGCGGCTCAGCGCTATTCTGCCGCGGCGCGGTTGGTCTGGAGCATGTAGCCAAAGCCGCGGATCTGGCGGATGCTTACGCCGGTGCCTTCCAATTTTTTGCGCAGCCGCGAAATGTTCACCTGAAACAGATTGTTGGTGAGATCTTCTTCGCCGAGCGCCACAAGCTCGCTCAGGTGCTCCCTGCTGACCGCCTTGCCCTCTTCCGCCATCAGCGCTTCCAGGATGCTGTATTCGCGCGGGGTGAGCACGATGGTTTCGCCGTTGAGCTTCGCGGTGCGGCCGGCCTGCTCGAGCACGAGGCTGTCAAATTGCAAAGCCTTGGGCTTTGTTTCCTGGTTGTTGCGCCTGACCAGGGCATGCACCCGCGCCTCAAACTCGGCAAGGTCGAAGGGCTTGCTCAGGTAATCGTCCGCGCCGGCTTTGAGCCCCTTCACGCGCTCGGAGACGGCGTCGCGTGCGGTGACGATAAGCACCGGGATGTTGTTGTTACGGGCGCGCAGGCGGCGCAGCAATTCGAGGCCGTCCATGCGCGGCAGTCCCAGATCGAGGATCGCCAGGTCGTAGGGCTCGGCCTCAAGCGTGTCATGCGCATGTACGCCGTCGGTCAGGCAGTGCACCGAATAACCGCTTTTGCGCAGCACGCTGCTCATGCCGTCGGCGAGTACGGCGTCGTCTTCTACGATCAGGATGCGAGGGGGCATGTGGCGGGCCCATGGTGGAGGGGTGGAGGGGGTGGCGGGGGCGGTGAGTCAGCCCGGCTTGGTGTCAGCCAGCCCGCTGCCGCTTTTTTTACAAGCTTTACAACCGCTGCATGAAGCCGGTGCGAGAAACCCGGCCAGACCGCCTTGCGGTGGCTGACTATACCAGTCAGCCCTATGTCAATCCTATCAGAAATGTCATTTGATTCAAGTGACGCCCGGCGCAGGCATGGGCGCAGATCACGCTGAACCGGGTCCCGGCCACCGACCCATCCCCCCGCGTTGAAAGCCCGGGCCGCGACTGACGCCCCCAACAACCGTCCGGTGCCCCCGCTAACTGGTTACGCGCCGTTACACCGTCCACACGCCGCGTGACAAGCGCGTAACGCTACACCGACATAAGTCGCGCTGCTCCTATGCAAAATGCTGACGTTGATTTCATTTATTACTATTAATTCAATTTCAGGAAGGAGCCGCAATGTTCAAGACATCATTCAGCCTGGCCCGCAGCGCGTTATGCACGGCGGGCGCGCTTGCCGCGGTGCTCGGCCTTGGCGCGGGCACGCTGCAGGCCGCGCCCACCGCTGCACCGATTTCCGGTGAAATCCAGCACCTGTCGCTGACGACCCCCGGTGATTACTGGTCTGGCGGCACCATCGTTGTCGGCAACCAGTCGATCATCATCCCGCGCAACCTGCTCGCCGATCTGCCGGCGAACCGGCTGACGCTGTGGCAGCTGGTCGACCAGGCGCCTGCGGCTTGCAAGGCGCTGGGGCAGACCGGCCTGGCCAAGTCCGATACCTGTAACACCAGCGGCAAGGGCGGCTTTGCGTTCGTTGCCGCCAACCGCACCCGCAACGGCAATGTCATCGCTGGCGACCTGTTCCTGGAAAAGGGCCGCGAGAGTGTCTCGGGCGTGGTGACCTATATCAACCATAACAGCGGTTATCTGCGCATCAACGGTACGCCGGCCAATCCGGCGACACCGACGGTGGACCCGCTTACCGGCCTGCTGGCACGGATGAACGATCCGAGTTCGCGTCACACCATCCAGGCGGGCCTCGGCTGCGCGACCGGATCCGAAAACTGCAGCCCCGATGCGCGCTTTGCCAATGACGCCGACAACTACACCAACGCTTCAATCACCGGCTATCCGATGTGCATCCCCAGCCGCGTCGCGCGGACCTGGGCCGGCCTGC
>CAMAWC010000128.1 GCA_945861875.1 Bordetella parapertussis | reverse complement strand
CTGAAAAAACGCGGTGTCGAGGCCAAGAATTCGCAGGGTGTGGGTGCGCTGCAACTGGCCTTGTTCGAGGAGACCGTCGAATCGCTGCTTATCCAGCCGACCTTCATCATCGATTACCCCGCGGAAACCTCGCCGCTGGCGCGCCGCAGCGACGTTAACCCGGAGCTGACCGAACGCTTTGAACTGTTTATTACCGGACGCGAAATGGCCAACGGCTTTTCCGAGTTGAATGACCCGGAAGACCAGGCGGCACGCTTCCAGGAGCAGGTGAAACAAAAAGAAGCCGGTGACCACGAAGCCATGCATTACGACGCCGACTACATCCGCGCCCTTGAATACGGCCTGCCACCCACCGCCGGCGAGGGCATAGGCATTGACCGGCTGGTAATGCTCTATACCAACAGCCCAAGCATCCGCGATGTCATCCTGTTTCCGCAAATGCGGCCGGAATAGGCTGCGTTTGCTGTTGGCGCGAGCCAAGTAGAGGCAACCGCATGCAACCCGACCGCCGGATGTACATTTGCACCAGCAGCCTCTTTCTGGCGGCAACGCTTCTTGCATCGGCGAGTCCGGCCTCCTCCCAGGACATCGTGATGGAGGCCGAGTTCGCCGCATGCAGGCAAAAATATTCCGCCGCCGGCATTACCGCCGCGCCCAACACCATCCGCACCACCCTGGACAACTCGCTCGACGCACTCACCCTGACCGCCCTTGAGAAAAAAGCCGCCAACCA
Source organism: Bordetella parapertussis (assembly GCA_945861875.1). Classification (GTDB taxonomy): domain Bacteria; phylum Pseudomonadota; class Gammaproteobacteria; order Burkholderiales; family SG8-39; genus CAITSH01. Next base: position 7,752 of record CAMAWC010000128.1, on the reverse strand, counting down.
ACGCGTGCTGGGGCGCACCGTGGCGCGCCTGCGCAACACCACCAGGTTCCAGATGCAACACACCCGGTTCCCGAGCGGGCGCATTTGCACCCGGCCGTCAATGACGGTGGAGCTCAGTTACGATCCGGTGACGATTTTTGTCGCCAGCGAGTACCTCCCGGGTTCGTGCGAGTACCGCAAGATACTGGAGCACGAACACCGCCATGTCGCCGTCCACCAGCTTCACCTTGCCGCGCTCGCGCCGCTGGTGCAGGCGGACCTGCGCGATTTTTTCGCCGGCACAAACCTGATGCACGACAACACCACGCAGGCCCGGGAATTTGTGCAGAAAAGTGCGCAGGACACGATCCGCGCCCGTATCGCCCTGATGGCCGAGGAGGCCCGTGCGCGACAGCTTGAAGTGGATTCCACCGAGGAAATTTCACGCCTGTCCCGTCTGCGCAGGCTGTGCGCAAACGAGGCCACGGAGCCGCCCGGCGGACAGTAATCGCATTGTCGCGGCAGCCGCGGGCGCGGTTTTCCCGCTGCAAATGTGACCATAGTCACAAATAACGCCGCTTTGTCACATACCGTTACAGCTTGGCCCGTCAACAAGTCGATAATGGGGGCGTTAATTGATACAAGCGGATCGAACGAGGGCAAAATCAAGCCTCCGGCCGAACGCTGACATGACACCCTCAGGAGAAGAACATGGAAGCACAAGCTACTCGCAACAACACCCATCCGATATTGATCATTGCGGCCATTTCGGTCACCCTGCTCAGCGCGGCGGGCATCGCCGCAATCATGGGCTGGATTCCTGCCTCCAATAGCCAGCAGGCCGCAACGCCCGCCGTGGCAGAAGCGCCTAAGTCACTTGAGGCAAAACCAACGGAAGTCCACAAGGTTTCCGAGGCGGCAAAACCGGCACCAGTCCCCGCGGCGAAGTCAAAACCGGCGGCCAAACCGGTTGCGGTGGCAGAGACAAAACCTGCCGCCGCCCCCGAACCCAGGGTGGTGGAATACACCCCGCCACCGGTGCAGGTTGCCGCGGCACCACCGGCCAGACCGATTTGCCATGACTGCGGCGTTGTAGGTTCCGTGCGCACAATCGAAAAAGCCGGTGAAGGCACGGGATTGGGCGCGGTGGCCGGCGGCGTACTGGGCGGCGTGCTGGGCAACCAGGTCGGCGGCGGTCGCGGCAAGGATGTGATGACCGTCCTCGGCGCGGTGGGCGGAGGATTCGCCGGCCATCAAGTCGAGAAAAATGTGAAAAAGACCAAGAGCTACGAAATCAGCGTGCAGTTTGAGGACGGCACAACGCGCGTCCTCACCCAGGACACCGAACCGTGGTGCCGCGCCGGTGACAAGGTCAAGGTCAGCAACGGCGTCTTCACCCCGAACAGCTGAACTGCCAGCACCTGTCACAACACCCCGGCACGCGCGCCGGGGCTTTTTTACCCCGGTTAGCCGACCGGCATACGAATGATCGGTTTGATGGTACGCCCCGACTGAAGGTCGGAAGCGGCCTGATTGATATTCTCCAGATCGTAGTAGGTCACCAGGCGGTCGATTGGGAAACGGCCGCTGCGATACAACTCCACCAGGCGCGGTATGAATTCGACAGGACGGCTGTCCCCCTGAATGCAACCACGCAAGGTGCGTCCGTTCTGTACCGTCGTCATGTCGAACTGCGCGGTCACACCGGGCCGCACGCTGCCAACCAGTACGTAAGTGCCGGGCATGGCCAGCGCGCCGATCGTGTCGGCAACCATGGACGGCGCGCCGGTTGTATCGATGATGCCGTCCACGCCCAGGCCCCCGGTTATATCGCGCAATTGCACCAGGAGATCGGTCGCCGCACCGTTAAGCGCGTGCGTCGCTCCCAATTCACGCGCCAGGGTTAACCTGCTGTGCACGAGATCGACGGCAATCAGGGTGCTGCACCCGGCTTCGCGAGCCGCCAGCAGTGCGGCCAGTCCGACGGCCCCGACGCCGAGTATCGCCATGGTCATGCCCGGACGCGCACCCAGCGCATTGAGAGCCGCACCGGCACCCGTGTTTACGCCGCAAGGTAGCGCCGCGAGCACTTCCAGAGGCACGTCAGCATCGACTTTGACCACATTGCGCTCGGTGGCGATCGCGTGCGTGGCGAGTGAGGATTGCTGGAAAAACGCCCCGCCAAGACGCTGCGTTCCGGCGCGGAGGGTGGATGAACCATCGGCGCGAACGCCGTTCATCTTTAGAGACAGGTGGGACAGACAATAGGCCGGCCGTTGCGACGCACAGTTGCGGCACGCACCGCAAGAGGGCGCGAACATGACCACGTGATCACCTGGGCGCACCGTGGTGACGCCGCCACCAATGCGTTCCACGACCCCGACACCCTCATGGCCGTACACCGCCGGGAAAGGAATCGGGTAATAGCCATCGCGCGCATGCAGGTCGGTCTGGCAGATACCGCTGGCAACCACCCGTAGCAGGACCTCTCCAGCCTGCGGATCACCCAGTTCAACCTGCTCTATCGTGAAAGGGCCGCCCTTTTTCCGCGCGACGGCGGCCTTGATCAGCATCAGCCCCGATCAGCCAGCGACTTGAGAATCATCGCATGCACGCCTTTTACGTTGTTGACGGTCTGCGTGATGTGCAGGTCGACGACAAAACTACAGAAAGAATAGGCCTCATCCCGCGTAATACGCAGGCGCAGGGCGAGAAAATCAACCATTTGCGTGAGCGCCTGCTCGGCTGCACGATCGAGATCCGCGTGAAGACCCATGGTAATGAAGTGGGTCGGTGTCTCGGCAAACGGCAGCTTGAGCTTCATATCCTTTCGCACAATGAAATCGAAGGTTCCGCTCAAGGCTGTCTCGATCGCGGTACCGCAAACTTCGCCGTCGCCCTGCGCGGCATGACCATCGCCGGTGGAAAAAAGCGCTCCTCGCGCCCATACCGGAAGGTAGATGATGCTGCCGGGGATCAATTCCCGGTTATCAAGATTTCCGCCGAATTCACGCGGTTCCTTGCTGTTCTGGCGTCCATACTCCGGGCGTGGCGCTACCGCGAGCTGGCCGAAGAATGGCCGGATCGGAATGACCTGGCCCCAGGGCATCGTCGCGGTCATGCGCTTGCCGTCTAGTGCAAGATGCATGCGGCGAAAGTACGGAAACTCTTCGGGCAGTGTGCCCATCAGTCCGCGGAAGATGTTCCAGCCCCAGTTCTGGCGAAGGCGTATGTCCTGGATGCGCACCTCAAGGACGTCACCGGGTTCCGCCTCTTCAATATAGATCGGACCGGTGAGGATGTGGTTACCGCTGCCCTTGGCTACCTTGGCGTGCACCTCCAGATGTTCCCGTAACACGTCAAAGCCACTGTCCTTGCCAGGCAAATCCTCGGCGTTACCCGACAGGCAATCAATGGTGACGCGGTCACCAGAGCGTATGCGCATCACCGGTGGCAGCGCGGCATCGAAATATCCCCAATGTATATTCTTCGGCTCCGCACTGAGGTGATGGCTCGCCGGAGCGTGGCCGTCCTTGATGAGATCTAGGCCTTCAATCGGTTTATTCATGGTGATACCCCCTTCATCAATCAACTCCCGGGAACGACCCCGGGTGGCAGTGACATGCAATGGTCGGCGATGTCGCCGGCGCGCGTGAACCAGACTCGGTCGGCATCCTTGTGACGAACGCAGTGTTCTATAGCCTTGGCGAGCGGCCTGAAGCGGAACGGTTGGCCGACGATGAATCCGTGCAGCGACAGCGAGAAAACCAGCGGTCGCGCGGATGATTCCTCAAGCAACTGTTCGTACTGGTCGACCAACTGGTCTGCAAACTCTCGGCCAGTATGGTCGCGACTAACCTGATTGCCCGCATCGTTGAGTTCGAGCGGATACGGAACGGAGAGCAATGGTCCGGAGCGGGTTCGCATCCACACCGGCTGGTCATCCAGAGGCCAGTCAAGAATGTGGGTGTAGCCGGCCTCCTTGAGAAGGTCAGGCGTGAGATTGGACTCGGAGGCCGCCGGCCCCATCCAGCCCGTCGGCCGTTTGCCCAGGTGCTTTGCTATGGTGGAGGATGCCTCGTCGATTATGCGCACCTCGTCAGATTCCCAAAGCCCGCGCAAACCTTCCGCGTTTGTTCGACCGTGCCCTACCACATCGTCGCCACGTTTTCTGATGCGCTCGATGATGGGCGCATAGTGTTCGCATACCGAGCTGTTCAGCAGGATGGTGGCCGGAAGCTTGAGTTCGTCAAGCATTTTAAACAAGCGCCAGATACCAACGCGGTTGCCATAGTCACGCCATGCCCAGTTGCGCTGGGTCTGCGGGCCGCCGCGGTTGGTCGGGTCCATGCCGATGCCGGCACCATAGGCAAAGTGCTCGATGTTAAGTGCGACGTAAAAAGCCAGGCGTTTCCCGCCCGGCCAGGAATAATCTTTGCGTTGTTCGATTGCGGAGTAATCGTAACGGCCGTGGTGAGGTAATTTGAGCATGCTGACCTTTCAAAGAATGTCTGTGTACGCCAAGAAACGACCGGGGATACAAGGGACTTATATCAAGCGGTTTTCTATAAATCTCGATCTGTAGTTTTCCTGCGCATCTGGCGCATCTTCGCAAGATAGTAATCTCCTGCCAGCACGGGCGGGTATTTCGCCGTTTCTTCTGCCGCCTTGCAGGTGGGCAGGCACTCGATCATCGCATCGTAATTTGGATTGGTGAAGAAAACCAGGGAAGTGCGTCGGGTAATTCCGCTGGCGTCTCGTGCGGGGTTTGCGACCCGGTGCAGGGTCGACACCCATTTGTCATTGGTCCAGCGCGCCATCATGTCGCCCAAATTCACAATGAAGCAATTGTGTGGCGCGACGACCGGCTCCCAGGTGCCGCGCTTGGACATCACCTCAAGCCCGCCGGGACGATCCTCGGCCAGCAGCAATGTAAGGGTCCCGAAATCAGTGTGCGCCCCGGCGCGTAACTGGCCCGGCAACGGCGCAAGCTTTTGCTCAGGATAATCACGCACCACCAGCGTTGCCATCGCCTTGTCCACGCGGCTTTCAAAGTAATTTTCCGGCAGCCCAAGCGCTACTGCGGCGATTGAAAGCGCACTCTTTGCCAACCCGTAAACCGCGCGATAGTAGTCGACCGCGAGACCGGCAAAATCGGCCGGCACATCGGGATAGCGGTTGGCTGGGAAGAATTGCTGCGCGTGCGGCGCCTTGAAATACGGCGTATCGCCGACATCGACTGGTGTCACCTGGAAGATCTCGTTCAAGTCCGGTGGTGCCTCTGCCCCCCGCGTGTAGGACAACGCCGCATCACCAACCTCAACGAAACCGGGTGAATTAAAATCATCTGTCTTGCCAAACAGGCGCTTGTAATCGGACGGTTGATCGAAAAATGTCTTGAATGCCGCGCGTGTGTCCTCCATCAGTTGCTCCGACACGCCGTGCCCGTCGATGATGAAGAACCCGACTTCACGGCAGGCCTCGTCCACCTGCCTGGAAACGCGTTGCTTGTCGGCAGCACTACCAGACAAGAACGGGGCGATATCAATTATTGGAATGTGCGACATTGTCGTAATTTATCTAAGGAAGCTCTGATTAAGTCCATAAATCGTCATTCCCGCGAAAGCGGGAATCCATTTTGACTCAATGAATCCACGCTTTAGGTCAAGGTGGATTCCCGCTTTCGCGGGAATGACGGACTTAATCAGAGCTTCCCTAACGCGTTATTTGCCTAGAGCGGGCGGCATGCGATCCGCAACCGACGGCAGGAACTGGTCCGTCCAGATATCCGCGATTGTCGGCTTGGTCAGCAGCGTCTCTGAACCTGCAACCGTATCAATGGTACGCTGCAGGCGCTCCCGCGTGACCGAACTCAGACCGGCCTTTGCCGTGTGCGCTGTCAGCGTATGGTTGAGGGAAATCCGCAGGCGTTCAACCTCGAGTGCCTCGTCCATCAGCGGATCGCGCGTCTTCATCAGGGCGACGGCGGCTTTGGGGTCGGCAATGGCGTCCTTGGTCCCCTTGTTCAGTGCGCGCACAAACGCAGCGACGGTTCGCGGATTCTCGTTGACAAATTTTGTCATGCCGGTGAGCGCGAGACCGTACATGTCGACACCGAAGTCGGCGTACTTGAGGACGGTGATGTCCTCCATCTTCACTCCAAGCGAACGCACCGCCATGATCTGGGAGTTGGTGAAACCGCCAATGCCGTCGGTGTCGCCTTTCACCAGCAGGGTTGGCATCAGTTGCGGCGCGACAAACTGCCAGTTGACCTTGGCGGTTTCCGACTTTCCAGCCCTGAGAAGAATGGGCAGCGTATTGACCACCGCCGATCCGCTGGGCGCTGCGATGCGCTTACCATCGATATCCGACGGTTTGTTGATCGGTCGCGCCTTCAGGCTGACAATAGCAAGCGCACTCTCGTCGAAACTCATGTAAACACCGAGTTGCGGTGTTTTGGGGTTTTGCGCGTTGAACTTCACCAGCGTTGGCGTGTCAACCCAGCCAAAATCGTAGCCCCCGCTACCAACCGCATTGGCGGTGTTACCGGCGCCGGTGCCACGGTCAATTGTGACGGTGAGCCCCTCTTGCTTGAAGTAGCCCTTGATATCGGCAAGAATGAACGGCGCGTGGGTGCCCTGTATGACCCAGTCCATCATTACCTTGATATTCGGTTTTTCCACACCCTGAGCTGCTGCAAAGCCGGGAAGGAACGCGGCAAGAAAGACAAGCGCTGACGTAATGCGGCGAACAATCTGGCACTGCATCATAGTGGACTCCCACGTTCAAAATATTTTCAATTGAAAAGGCCCCGGATAGAACAGAGACTGGGGCGAGTATTCCTCTCTTTTAGAAGCATTGTCAAGAGTCATGAACTTTATTCAATTGGCTTGAATCTGCAACGCAACTCCTTGGTGCGCCACCCGCCCGCTCGAACCATTTTAGTGCGACAAAAATAAATCGAAACCCGGCTCTGCCCCCCTGCCAACTTTGCCAAGGCAAACCTCGGTACGTGACTTCAGTGATGGTTAGAACCCCGGCATCGCCGCAAAGGGGCAGCGCTGCTACGGAGAGGCCGGACTGTCTGTTACGATGCCCTTCACATGTCCAGCCTGATACCAGTTCTGCAACGCATGGGTTTGCTTGCCGTCGGTGAGAGCCCATTGGTCACCCCGCTTGCCGGGGGGGTATCTTCCGAAATCTACCGAGTCGATGCCTTGCGCGGCAGTTTTTGCATCAAGCGCGCCCTCGCCAAGCTGCGGGTGAGCGCGGACTGGTCTGCGCCAGTCGAGCGCAACCACTATGAAGTCGAATGGCTGAGAATCGCCGGTCGCATTGCCCCCGATGCCGTGCCCCAGATCCTGGCTGAGAGCGTGGAGGACGGCGTGTTCGCCATGGCCTACCTTCCTCCAGAACAGTATCCGGTCTGGAAGGCGCAGTTGCGCGACGGGCAAATCGATCCGTCCACGGCGTCAGCAGTGGGTCGCCTGATCGGCCGCATCCATGCCGCTACGGCGAACAGTACGGACACTGCGGCGCAGTTCGCCACCGACCCAATTTTCCACTCGCTACGCCTGGAACCTTATCTGCTTGCCACCGCCCTCGCCCACCCGGATTGCGCCGCTGCGCTTGGCGCACTGACCGAGCGAACGGCCTCGACGCGCTTGGCGTTGGTGCACGGTGATGTCAGCCCGAAAAATATCCTCGTCGGCCGCGACGGGCCGGTGCTGCTCGATGCCGAGTGCGCCTGGTATGGCGATCCGGCGTTTGACC
>CAMAWC010000127.1 GCA_945861875.1 Bordetella parapertussis | reverse complement strand
CTGTCGGACCTCGGAGGCGCGGCGCTGGCGGCGCGTTTCAAGGCGCTCTCGGCCGATCACCTCGAATATACCGGCGAAGCGGGGGTGCGCGCCCTGGCCGAAGCAGGCACGGTCGCGGTGTTGCTGCCCGGGGCGTTTTATTTCCTGCGTGAAAAGCAGCTCCCGCCGGTGCAGTTGCTGCGCGACTATGGTGTGCCCGTTGCCATCGCCACCGACTGCAACCCGGGCTCCTCGCCGCTGAGTTCCATGCTGCTCGCGCTCAACATGGCCTGCACGCTGTTTCGCCTGACCCCGGAAGAGGCACTGGCGGGCGCTACCTGCCACGCGGCGCGTGCACTGGGCGTGAGCGACACGCACGGCAGCCTCGGGGTGGGCAGGGCGGCGGATTTTGCGCTGTGGGATGTGGAGGCGCCGGCCGAACTTGCCTATGCCATGGGCGCCAATGCCTGCATCGGCACGATCAAGTCTGGCGAGACGGTGTTTTCGCCCAGCTGAGCATGGCCTCGAGCAGGCGCCGCAGCAGGGGACGCACTTGCTCCGCCAGGTCGGCCCTGTAGGCATAGGGCCAGGTTTCGTCCATATAAGCGGCCCAGGACAATTCCAGTTGCACCGCGTGCACCTGTTTCGCCGGATCGCCGTAGCGGCGTGTGATGTACCCGCCCTTGAAGCGGCCGTTGAGCACGGCGCTGTAACGCTTTTCCTGTTGCGCGATACCGAGCAGGGCTTCGCCCAGGCCGGCGCCGCATGAGGTGCCGCCGGCAGTGCCGAGATTGAGGTCGGTCAGCCTGCCCGGGAAAAAACGCGGCACGTGTGAGGCGATGGAGTGCGCATCCCAGAGCAGCGCGTAACCATGTTGCGCCTTGATGCGTGCCAACTCGGCCTCCAGCTGCGCGTGGTAGGGACGCCAGTATCGCGTCTTGCGCGCGCTGATCTCGGCGTCATCAGGTTCACTGCCTGCTGTGTAAAGGGCCTCCTTGGCAAAGGTGTCGCGCGGCACCAGGCCGGTGGTGTCCTGCCCCGGATACAGGTTGGCGTCGTCCTCGGGCCGGTTGAGGTCTATGACATAACGCGAATGGGTGGCGGCGAGGACCGATGCGCCGAGCTCGGCGGCAAAATCATAAAGGCGTGGCAGGTGCCAGTCGGTGTCGGGCACGCGCAACGCGGCCGGTGTCATGCGTGCGGCGAGTTCGGGCGGAATATGCGTGCCGCAGTGGGGAATGGACAGCAAGAGCGGTGAGCTGCCCGCCGTGAAGTGAAAGGCTTGCATGCCTAGCGCAGCATCGGCAGGTCGAGGCCGTGCTCGCGCGCGCAGTCGCGGGCGATGTCGTAGCCGGCATCGGCATGGCGCATCACGCCGGTGGCCGGGTCGTTCCACAGCACGCGTTCAATGCGCCGCGCCGCGTCGGCAGAGCCGTCGCAGACAATGACCATGCCCGAGTGCTGCGAGTAGCCCATGCCGACGCCGCCGCCATGGTGGAAGGACACCCAGGTCGCGCCCGATGCGGTGTTGAGCATCAGGTTGAGGAGCGGCCAGTCGGATACCGCGTCCGAACCGTCGAGCATGGCTTCGGTTTCGCGGTTGGGGCTGGCGACCGAGCCCGAATCGAGGTGGTCGCGGCCGATGACAATGGGCGCCTTGAGTTCACCGCTGGCGACCATGGCGTTAAAGGCGAGGCCGGCCTTGTGGCGTTGGCCGAGGCCGATCCAGCAAATGCGCGCCGGCAGGCCCTGGAAGGCGATGCGCGAGCGCGCCATGTCCAGCCAGTTGTGCAGGTGCGGGTCGTCGGGAAAGAGCTCCTTCATTTTCGCGTCGGTTTTGTAAATGTCCTCCGGGTCGCCCGACAGCGCCACCCAGCGGAATGGGCCGATGCCGCGGCAAAACAGCGGCCGGATGTAGGCGGGCACAAAACCGGGAAAGTCGAAGGCGTTCTCGACACCGGTGTTTTTGGCCTCCTGGCGGATGTTGTTGCCGTAATCGACGCAAGGGATGCCGCGTTTCTTGAACTCGAGCATGGCCAGCACATGGCGCGCGATGCTCGCTTCGGCCGCGTCGGCGACACCGCGCGGATTGGTCTTGCGCTCGGCCTCCCAGCGTTCCACCGTCCAGCCTTCGGGCAGGTAGCCGTTGGCCGGGTCGTGCGCGGAAGTCTGGTCGGTAACGAGGTGGGGCATCACGCCGCGTTTGAGGATTTGCGGCAGCACCGCGGCGGCATTGCCCAGCAGGCCTACGGATACGGGCTTGTTGTCGCGCGCCGCTGCATCGAGCATCGCCAGCGCTTCGTCTAGGTCTTTGGCTTGTTTATCGAGGTAGCGCGTTTTCAGACGCATTTCTATGCGCGATTGCTGGCACTCTATGGCCAGCATGGAGGCGCCGGCCATGGTGGCGGCGAGCGGCTGTGCGCCACCCATGCCGCCCAGGCCCGCGGTGAGTATCCATTTACCCGACCAGTCGCCGCCGTAATGCTGCCGGCCGGCCTCGGCGAAGGTTTCGTAAGTGCCTTGCACAATGCCCTGGCTGCCGATGTAAATCCACGAACCGGCGGTCATCTGGCCGTACATCATCAGGCCTTTTTTATCCAGCTCGCTGAAATGTTCCCAGTTGGCCCAGTGCGGCACCAGGTTGGAATTGGCGATCAGCACGCGCGGGGCGTCGGCGTGGGTGCGGAACACGCCGACCGGCTTGCCCGACTGCACCAGCAGCGATTCGTCGTCCTTGAGCGTGGTGAGGGATTCGACAATGCGGTCAAAGCACTCCCAGTTGCGCGCGGCGCGGCCTATGCCGCCATAGACGACCAGGTCTTCGGGACGCTCGGCCACTTCCGGGTCGAGGTTGTTCATCAGCATGCGCAGCGGCGCTTCGGTCATCCAGGAGCGGGCCGAAAGCTGCGTGCCGCGCGCGGCGCGGACGATTCGGGGGCGGGAGGCGGTCAATTGGGCGGTCCGGAAGGGTGGTTATGCAAAAAGCGGATACGGATACAAGAACGCATGGTAATCCGGCTCGTCCGGGCATGCACGCACCGGTTCGCAGTCGTTTCCTCTTTCTTTATTGCAAAGTTGGGAAATCTGACCCTAGAATGCGCCTTGATCACGATTTAGGGGAGTAACGCATGAACAAGTCCATCCTTGCCGCAGCCCTGGCCGCGTGCACGATTTTTACCTCCGGCGGTGCCGGCGCCCAGGACCTGCCGAAAGTCACCATCGCGATGAGCGGATGGACCGGTTTTGCGCCCTTGTCGCTGGCTGAAAAAGCCGGCATTTTCAAGAAAAACGGCGTCGATGTGACGATCAAGTTCATCCCGCAAAAAGACCGTCATCTGGCTGTCGCCTCCGGTGACGTGCAATGTGTTGCGACCACGGTGGAAACCTACATCAGCTGGGCCGCCGCCGGCGTGCCGCTGGTGCAGGTGGTGCAGCTGGACAAGTCCTACGGCGCCGACGGTCTGGCAACGCGCAACGGCATCAGCAAGATCAGCGACCTCAAGGGCAAGAACGTGGGCGTCGATGCACCCGGCACCGCGCCGTATTTCGGTCTCGCCTGGATTCTGATGAAAAACGGCATGACGATGAAGGACGTGAATCTGGTCACGCTGTCGCCACAGGCTTCAGCCAGTGCTTTTGTCGCCGGCCAGAACGACGCCGCGATGACCTACGAGCCCTACCTCTCGACGGTGCGCGACAACCCGGCCGCCGGCAAGATCATCGCCACCACCCTCGATTACCCGATGGTGATGGACACCTTCGGCTGCTCGCCCAAATTCGTCAAGGAAAACGCCAAGCTGGTGCAATTGATGGTCAACAGCTACTTCGAGGCGGTGGACATGATCAAGGCGCAGCCGGACAAGTCCTTCGAGATCATGGGCAGTGCGGTCAAGCAGACCGGCGAGCAGTTCAAGAAGTCGCAGGCCTTCCTGCGCTGGCAGGACAAGGCGTCCAACCAGAAATTCTTCGCCGGCGAGATCCAGGCGTTCATGAAAGACGCCTCGCAGATCCTGCTCGGCGCGGGCGTGATCAAGCAGGTGCCGGACATGGTGCCGCTGGTTGACGCGAGTTTCATAAAATGACTTCAGGCGGAAATTCCGCCTGAAGTCATCCCCGCGAAAGCGGGGGTCCAGTGTCGTTCTGTGAAAGTCACTGGATTCCCGCGTGCGCGGGAATGACGGTACCAGCCATGACCCCGCTCAAGCCCGTCCCGCCACGCACCCGCGCATTGCTGGGCATCGCTTTTTTTGCGCTGTTCTTCATCGTCTGGGGATTTTTCACCTACGGCGGTTATGTGCCGCCGCAGTTCCTCGCCAGCCCCACCGCCATGGTGAGGGAAGGCTGGGTGCTGCTCGTAGAGTACGGGTTCATCAAGGACATCGGCATGACGGTGTGGCGCGTGCTGGGCGGCTTTGTCATTGCCGCAGCCATCGGCGTGCCGCTGGGCATCGCCATGGGCGCCTACAAGCCGGTGGAGGCGTTTTTCGAGCCCTTTGTGTCGTTCGCCCGTTACCTGCCTGCCTCGGCCTTCATTCCCTTGCTGATTCTCTGGGCAGGCATAGGTGAAACGCAAAAGCTGCTGGTGATTTTTATCGGCTCGTTTTTCCAGATCGTGTTGATGGTGATGGTGGCGGTGGGCAACAGCCGCCGCGACCTGGTGGAGGCGGCCTACACCCTGGGCGCCAGTGACACGGGCGTTATCCGCCGCGTGCTCATTCCGGGCAGCGCGCCGGAAATCGCCGAAATACTGCGCCTGGTGCTCGGCTGGGCCTGGACTTATGTCATCGTCGCGGAGTTGATCGGCTCATCGAGCGGCATCGGCCACATGATCATCGAGAGCCAGTCGCTGCTCAACACCGGCCAGATCATTTTCGGCATCATCGTCATCGGCTTTATCGGCCTCATTTCCGATTTCCTGTTCAAGTTCGGCAACCAGCGCCTGTTCCCCTGGAGCCTGCTCAAGTGAGCAAGCTATCGATCCAGGCTGTTTCGCGCACCTTCCCCGCAACGCGCGGCGGCAAACCGACCGAGGCCTTGTTGCCTGTGGACCTGCAGGTCGAGGACAACGATTTCATCACCATCCTCGGGCCCTCGGGCTGCGGCAAATCGACACTGCTGCGCATCGTTGCCGGGCTCGACCAGCCGACCGCGGGCAGGGTGCTGCTCGACGGCGAGCCGGTGAGCGGGCCGGGCCCGGATCGCGGCATGGTATTCCAGTCCTATACGCTGTTCCCGTGGCTGACGGTGCGCCAGAACATTTGCTTTGGTCTGCGAGAAAAAGGCCTGCCGCTGGCGGAGCAGACGCGAAAAAGCGACTATTTCATCGCCCAGGTCGGCTTGCGCGGTTTTGAGCAGCATTTTCCCAAGCAACTTTCGGGCGGCATGCAGCAGCGCACGGCGCTGGCGCGGGCCCTCGCCAATGACCCGAAAATCCTGCTGCTCGACGAGCCCTTTGGCGCACTCGACAACCAGACGCGGGCCTTGATGCAGGAATTGCTGCTCGGCATCTGGGAAGCGCAGCGCAAGACAGTGCTGTTCGTCACCCACGATATCGACGAATCGATATTCATGGCCAGCCGGGTGGTGGTGGTGAGCGCGCGGCCCGGGCGCATCAAGGCCGATATCCGCATCGACCTGCCGCATCCGCGCTTGTATACGGTGAAGACCACGCCGGCCTTTTCCGATTACAAGGCGAGACTCACCGAAGACATCCGCGTCGAGTCGATCAAGACGGCGCAAATGGCCATGCCCTAGCGTCGGTGGCGGCCGGTTTGGCCCGGACGCCGCCGTTTTTTTTCTTTGCCCTTGCGTTGAGGGCGTCTTCGATTTCCTGTAGACTCTGTCATCCCTACTGCCTGTAGGCACATGACTAAATACGTTTTCGTTACCGGTGGTGTAGTTTCCTCTCTGGGGAAAGGCATCGCCGCCGCTTCCCTCGCCGCAATCCTCGAATCGCGCGGCCTCAAAGTCACCAACATCAAGCTGGACCCGTACATCAACGTTGATCCGGGCACCATGAGCCCGTTTCAGCACGGGGAGGTGTTTGTCACCGAGGATGGCGCGGAGACCGACCTTGACCTTGGCCACTACGAGCGCTTCAGCAAGGCGCGCATGCGCAAGGCCAATAATTTCACCACCGGCCAGATCTACGAGAGCGTGATCAAGAAGGAGCGCCGCGGCGAGTACCTCGGCCGCACCGTCCAGGTCATCCCGCACATCACCGACGAAATCAAGGCCTTCATCGCCAGGGGCGGCGAGGGCGCCGAGGTGGCCATTGTCGAGGTCGGCGGCACCGTCGGCGACATCGAATCGCTGCCCTTCCTCGAAGCCATTCGCCAGATGGGCATGGAACTGGGGCGTGAAAACACCTGTTATGTGCACCTCACGCTGGTGCCCTACATCGCCTCTGCCGGCGAGATCAAGACCAAGCCGACGCAGCACTCGGTCAAGGAGCTGCGCCAGATCGGCATTCAGCCCGACACGCTGCTGTGCCGCTCCGACCGGCCGATCCCCGATGACGAGCGGCGCAAGATCGCCTTGTTCACCAACGTGCCGATGAACGCCGTCATCTCGGTCTGGGACGTCGATTCGATTTACAAGATTCCCTACATGCTGCACCAGCAGATGCTCGACGAGATCGTCTGCCACAAGCTGCAGTTGCTCGCCCGCCCGGCCGACCTCAAGGTGTGGAAAAAGCTGGTCGACGCGCTGGAGCACCCGCAGCATGAAGTCACCATCGCCATGGTCGGCAAGTATGTCGACCTGACCGATTCCTACAAGTCGCTCAACGAGGCCTTGCTGCACGCGGGCATCCATACCCATTGCAAGGTCGTCATCCGCTATGTCGACTCCGAGGAGATCGAGCGCACCGGCCTGATTGACAGCCTGTTTGGCGTCGATGCCGTGCTGGTGCCCGGCGGTTTTGGCGTGCGCGGCGTGGAGGGAAAGATCAAGGCCATCCAGTACGCGCGTGAAAACAAGATTCCCTACCTCGGCATCTGCCTTGGCATGCAACTGGCGGTGATCGAGCACGCGCGCCACTGTGCCGGCCTTGCGGATGCCAACAGCACCGAGTTCGACCCGGCGACAGCGCAACCGGTGGTCGCGCTGATCACCGAATGGCATGACAAGGACGGCAAGGTCGAACTGCGCGACGCCAATTCCGACCTGGGCGGCACCATGCGCCTGGGCGCCCAGCCGGCCGACGTGATTCCCGGCACCCAGGTCGAGCGCATATACGGCGCCCGTGTCATCAACGAGCGCCACCGCCACCGCTACGAGGTCAACAACCACTACCTGCCGCGCATCGAGGCATCGGGACTGGTGGTGTCGGCGCGCGCCAGGGTGACAAATTCAAAAGATGTCAAAAGCGGCGGTGAAACGCTGTGTGAAATGGTCGAACTGCCGACGCACCCGTGGTTCATCGGTTGCCAGTTCCACCCCGAGTTTTCCTCGTCGCCGCGCGAGGGCCATCCACTTTTCCGCTCGTTTGTCGAGGCGGCGCTGGCGCACCAGAAGGGCGCGACCGCCCAGCCTCTGTCCGCGGCGGCGTGATGGAGCTGTGCGGATTCAAGGCCGGACTCGACCAGCCCGTATTCCTTATCGCCGGTCCCTGTGTCATCGAGTCACGCGACATGGCTTTTGACACCGCCGGCAGGCTCAAGGAAATCTGCGCCGCCGTCGGCATCCCCTTTATTTACAAATCCTCTTACGACAAGGCCAACCGCAGTTCCGGCAAGTCCTATCGCGGCCTTGGCATGGACAAGGGGCTGGAGATCCTCGCCGCGGTAAAAAAGCAGCTGGGCGTGGCTGTGCTCACCGATGTGCACGCCATCGAGGAAATCGCCGCGGTGGCCGCCGTGGTCGATGTGTTGCAGACACCGGCTTTCCTGTGCCGCCAGACGGATTTCATCCATGCGGCTGCAAGCGCCGGCAAGCCGGTCAATATCAAGAAGGGACAGTTCCTTGCCCCCGGTGACATGAAAAACGTCGTCGACAAGGCGCGCGAGGCGAGCAAGTCGGAAAACATCATGGTCTGCGAGCGCGGCGTCTCCTTCGGCTACAACAACCTCGTTTCCGACATGCGTTCGCTTGCCATCATGCGCGACACCGGCTGCCCGGTGGTGTTCGACGCCACCCATTCGGTGCAGCTGCCCGGCGGGCAGGGCACCTCAAGCGGCGGCCAGCGTGAATTCGTGCCGGTGCTGGCGCGCGCCGCGGTCGCATCGGGCATTGCCGGCCTGTTCATGGAGACCCATCCTGATCCGGCCAAGGCCTTGTCTGACGGCCCCAATGCCTGGCCCCTCGGTTTGATGAAACCCCTGCTCGAAACCCTCAAGGCGCTCGATGCGCTGGTCAAGCGGCAGGGCCTGGCTGAACAAAGTCTTTAAACTGCGGCTATAAAACAGAAAAAAGGTTGAACCATGAGCTCAATAATCGATGTGGTGGCAAGGGAGATTCTCGATTCGCGCGGCAACCCGACGGTGGAGGCCGACGTCCTGCTCGAATCCGGTG
>CAMAWC010000126.1 GCA_945861875.1 Bordetella parapertussis | reverse complement strand
TTTTCGGCAATGCCGCCACGCCAGATCTTCTGCCCCAGCGTGATCAGTTCCTTGTTGCGCGCGGCACCGTCCTTGGCCTTCTGGCTGCCAAAATAGGCGGCAAGATTGCGCATGTCCTCTTTGCTCAGGTTGGCGACCATGCCGGCCATTACCGCGTTGTCGCGCCCGGCCTTCTTGCCCCCCTCCACCTTGAAATTGGCAAGCTGCTTGTAAATATAATCGGGAATCTGGCCGGCGAGTTTGGGGTTGATGGTGATGGTGCTGTTGCCGTCGGCGGCGTGGCAGGCGGCACAAACCTGGGTGGCAATCGTCTGGCCCTTGCCGGCGTCCGGTTTGGCCGCCTTGGCCGGCGCATCGGCAGCCATGGCGGCACCGGCGCAAGCAATCGCGGCAACGAGGGCCAGTAGGTGTTTCATGCCGTGTTTCATGCAGACTCCTGAAAATGTGCCGGGAAAAGGCGCCCGGGTCGCCGCGTCCACCAGCCGCGCGCGCGGCCACGGGATAGGCGCTTCCGAAAAGCTGGTATTCTAGCTTAATGTGGTGTTTTTAGGCCACATTCCGGCCTTCGGAGTCGACAGCGCGGCCTTACCATGCGCCCCCCCGTTGGTAACAATCGGCTAACAATCGGCTAACAATCGGGCAACAAACCGGCAGCAAACGCAGCAAACCCCACCATGCCCCTGTTCCAGAATCTCACCTTTATCCAGTCGGCCCAGGAATTGACCGACCTGCCGCAGCACGTCGGCCTGGAAATCGCCTTCGCCGGCCGCTCCAACGCCGGCAAGTCAAGCGCCATCAACGCCCTCGCCAACCACCACCGCCTCGCCTTTGTCAGCAAGACGCCGGGGCGCACCCAGCTGATCAATTTTTTTCGCATGGCCACCGGCGACTACCTGGTCGACCTGCCCGGATACGGTTACGCCAAGGTGCCGCACACGGTGCGCGCGCACTGGCAGGGCCTGCTGGAGTTCTATCTCACCACGCGTGAGCAGTTGTGCGGCCTCGCGCTGATGATGGATGTGCGGCGCCCCCTCACCGACCTGGACGTTCTGATGCTCAACTGGTTCATCCCCACCGGCAAACCGGTGCACGTACTGCTGACCAAGTCGGACAAGCTGACGCCCAACCAAGGCCGCAACACCCTGCGCGAAGTACAGGCGGCGCTGGCAAAATCATCGCCGCTGTTTTCGGCGCAATTGTTTTCAAGCACCAAGAAAACCGGCATTGATGAAGCCGAGTCGGTGCTGGCCGGTTGGCTGCCGAACATTGCCATGGCCACGCCCGAGCAAAAGAAGGAGGTGCGCGAGGAAATCCGCGTTGCCACCACCAGAACGAGGCCCCGGAAGTACATCAATACTTCCGGGACTTGAAATAAAAAACCCCGGGCAAAGGGGAGTAAGCCCGGGGGGGTAAAACGCCTTAACAGGATTAAGGCACCCGTTCAGGGAGGTGAAACGGGAGACGGTCGAAACCATCCGTAACTAGGATTTGGAATCGGTCAAAAAGTTTCAGGACTTGGCCATGCAAATACGTAACAGTTTGTTAAATTATTGATTTAGATATAGAAAGTAACCCCATGAAGACCTACGGCAGCTTTCCCAGTGTGCGTATGCGCCGCATGCGCCACGATGACTTCTCGCGCCGCCTCATGCGTGAGCATGTGCTCACTACGAACGATCTCATCTATCCGGTGTTCGTCATGGAAGGCACGAAAAAGACCCAAGCAGTCGCTTCCATGCCCGGGGTCGAACGCTATACCCTGGACAAGCTGCTGCCGGTGGCCGAGACCTGTCTCAAGCTGGGTGTGCCGGTGCTGGCGCTGTTCCCGGTAATTGACGCCAAACTCAAGACACTCGACGGGCGCGAAGCCATGAACGACAAGGGCCTGGTGCCGCGCGTGGTGCGCGCGTTGAAAAAGGAATTTCCGGAATTGGGCGTGATGTGCGACGTCGCCCTCGACCCCTACACCAGCCACGGCCAGGACGGCGTGATCGACAAGACCGGCTACATCCTCAACGATGACACCCTCGCCATTCTTGAGAAGCAGGCGCTGACACAGGCGCAAGCCGGTGTCGACATCGTCGCCCCTTCGGACATGATGGACGGACGCATCGGCCGCATCCGCGCCCAGCTCGACGCAAAAAAATTCATCTACACCCGCATCATGGCTTACTCGGCCAAATATGCCTCGGCCTTTTACGGCCCCTTTCGTGACGCCGTCGGCTCGGCCGCCAACCTCGGCAAGGGCAACAAGATGACCTACCAGATGGACCCGGCCAACTCCGATGAAGCGTTATGGGAAGTCGGCCTCGACCTCGCCGAGGGTGCCGACATGGTCATGGTCAAGCCGGGCATGCCCTACCTCGACATACTGCGGCGCGTGAAAGACGAGTTCAAGGCGCCGACCTACGTCTACCAGGTGAGCGGCGAATACGCGATGCTCAAGGCCGCCGCGCAAAACGGCTGGTTAGATGAACCCAAGTGCATGATGGAGAGCCTGCTCGCGTTCAAGCGCGCGGGGGCGGATGGGATTCTTACTTATTTTGCGCTGGATGCGGCGCGGGCATTGAAGAAAGCCTGATGGGCTTTCGTCCTTTGAGCGCAAGCGCGATTCCTTAATTGATCACCACACGAGCATTGTCTTTCTATTGATCTCGCGGTTTCACCCTCCGCAGGGGAGTGAAACTACAAGCTCAAGAGAAGGGAAATTGCGCGCGCAGCGAAAGAAACAAAAGTCACTGGATTCCCGCTTGCGCGGGAATGACGTCTAAGTACAGAATGGCTGGAAATCCGCGCCAGTAGCGGATCTCCAGCCGACAGCCAATCTACCCAAACACCACCGCCACCCCATGTGCCTCGGTCGCCCCGACCGCCACCGACCCGTCGGGCATGCGCATGCAATCGAATCCGGTGCCGCGCAAAACCTGCTCCGTCGCATCGCGATCGGCGACATGCACAAACAGCGCCACCGCCGCCGGTTGCGGCCGGCCCGATATCCACACACCGGGCAGTTTTTTTGCCAGCGCGCGCTCGGTGACAAACGCCAGCGGCATGTCGCCGGTGTCAACCCGCAGTCCCTCGGCGATGGGCTTTGCCTTGGCGTTGAATATGCGCTGGTAGGGCACCGCGGCAATGGCCGGCACTTCGTCGGCAAAGGCTACTGCGGCAAGGCGCGTCGCACCGTTGGCGTGCGACTGCCACTCGCGCCGCCACACCAGTTCGCGCGTCAGGTGCTGGCAGGCAAACATGCGGTGGCCGGGGGTCGCCTCCAGCGGCAATCCGACCAGGGCGAAACGCGCATCCTGCGCCACATTGCCGACCTGCACCGGTCGTGACAAGGCGATCGGTCCGCTGGGCGCAAGCCCGGCCGCAGCCAGCTCCGTGGCCAAAGCCGCCGCGTCAGCGGTCTTGAGCACGGTTGCCGACAGGCCTTCCCCGCGTGCAAGGAAATCGCTGTAGTACTGGTTGAACGGGTGCGGCTTGGGCACCGCCACCAGTTCGATGTAATCGTCACCGAACATGATGCAGTGGTTTTGCGAACCAAAGTCGTGGAACCCGCGCGGCGTCAGGGTGAACCCGAGGCGGCTGAAGGTGTCGGCGGCCAAATCAAGGTCATGCACCGCGATCACCACGTGATCGATGCCTTTTATGTGTTTGCGCATGGGGTAACCGGGGAGAATGTGGCACCATTATAAATCGCCAACATGTTCTTCCGGGTGTCGCCATGAAAATCGCCGAACAAATCTTCCAGCAGCAGGCCGAAATCAGCGCCATCCGGCGCGACATCCACGCCAACCCCGAGACCGCGTTCGAGGAATTGCGCACGTCGGGCATCGTCGCCGCAAAACTCGAATCCTGGGGCATTGAGGTGCACCGCGGCCTTGCCAAGACCGGCGTTGTTGGCAAGCTCACGTGTGGCAGCGGCACGCGCGCCATCGGCATGCGCGCCGACATGGACGCCCTGCCCATCCACGAAATGAACAGCTTCGGCTACAAGTCCAAGAACGACGGCCGCATGCACGCCTGCGGCCACGACGGCCACACCGCCATGCTGCTGGGCGCGGCCAAGCACCTGGCACAGAGCAAGAGCTTTGACGGCACCGCCTATTTCATTTTCCAGCCGGCCGAGGAAGGCAAGGGCGGCGGCCGTGAAATGGTCAAGGAAGGCTTGTTCGAGAAATTCCCCATGGAGGCGGTGTTCGGCATGCACAACTGGCCGGGCATTCCGGTCGGGCAGTTCGCCGTCATGCCCGGCCCGATGATGGCCTCATCCGATGACTTCGAGATCCGCATCACCGGCCGCGGCGCGCACGCCGCCATGCCGCACAACGGCATCGACCCGGTGATCATCGGCGCCGAGCTGGTGCTCGCACTGCAGACCATATCCAGTCGCGTCGTCAGCCCGGTCGATGCCGCGGTGGTGAGCGTGACCACTTTCCATGCCGGCGAGGCGGTCAACGCCATTCCGGCCGAGGCGGTGTTGCGCGGCACCGCGCGCGCCTT
The DNA here is from genome assembly GCA_945861875.1 of Bordetella parapertussis. Lineage (GTDB taxonomy): Bacteria > Pseudomonadota > Gammaproteobacteria > Burkholderiales > SG8-39 > CAITSH01. The sequence continues at coordinate 4,057 of CAMAWC010000126.1, read as the reverse complement.
CAAGCCCGGCGTGCAAGACCTGATCGAGGAGGGCATCAAGCGCATTGCCAACGGCATCGCCGCGGCGCACGGCGGCAGTGTCACGGTGCGCTACGACCGGCGCTACCCGCCCACCGTCAACGCCGTGCGTGAAACCCAAATCGCCGCCGCGGTGCTGGAAAAAATGGTCGGCCGCGAAAACGTGCTCTACGACCTGCAGCCGACCATGGGCGCCGAAGATTTTTCATTCATGCTGAACGCCAAGCCCGGCTGCTACGTCTGGATAGGCAACGGCCCGGGCGACGGCGGCTGCATGCTGCACAACCCGAAATATGATTTCAACGACGAAGTAATACCCATCGGTTCGAGTTACTGGGTGCAGTTGGTGGAGCACGTGCTGGCGAAATAGCGCGGCGCCCCTGGAAAGCCCCGTCATTCCCGCGGCCTTTAGTCCCCGCGAAAGCGGGGAGGGAATCCATGGGGTTGCTATCCGTCAAAACCCATGGATTCCGAGTTCTGCTGCGCAGCCCCGGAATGACGCTAATCTTCAGCGCAACGCGAGGTCCAGGGTCTTGCCGAACTTGTCCGCTGACTGATAGCCGACCACGCGCAAGCCGGGAATTTCCGCGCCCTTGGCGTCAAAAAAAACAATGCCCGGTGGTCCGAACAGCCGGAAGCGCTTGAGCAAGGCCTTGTGCTCTTCGGTGTTGGCGGTGACATCGACTTGCAGCAACAGCAGGCCCGACATCTTTTCGCTCACCAGCGCATCGCGAAAGGTGTAGCGCTCCATTTCCTTGCAGCTTACGCACCAGTCGGCATAAAAGTCGAGCATCACCGGCCGCCCTGCCTTGGCGATATGCGCCTCAAGATCGGCGATGGACGTCACCCGCTCAAATTGCACCGGCTTGGCCTCGGCGATGCCACCGGCACGAAAAGCCTCCAGCGGCGCAAGCGGATCGCGGCTGCCGCCAAGCGCTCCGGCGAGCATGGCGGCGCCGGCCAGCAGCAACACAATACCTAGCGCCTTGCCCAGCCGCGCCACGTTGCGCGCCAGCGCCGGCAGCGGATCGATGGCGCGCAACAGCACCCCGGAACCGATCAACAGCACAGACCATGCAAGCAGCACGCCGGCGGGCGGCAGCACCGGCGAGATGATCCAGATCGCCACCGCCAGCAACAACACGCCAAAGAACTGCTTTACCGCGTTCATCCACGACCCGACGCGCGGCAGCAGCGCACCCTCGGACACGCCCACGACAATCAGCGGCACGCCCATGCCCAGCGCCATGACAAACAGCGCGCCCCCGCCCATGAGGGCATCGCGCGTCTGGCCAATGTAGAGCAGCGCGCCGGCAAGCGGCGCGGCCACGCAGGGGCTCATCACCACTGCCGAGAGCACACCCATCAAGGCGACAGAGACGACGCGCCCGCCCTCCAACTTGTGGTGGTGCGCATGCAGGCGGTGGCGCAGGAAGCCCGGCAGCTGCAACTCGTACAGGCCGAACATAGCCAGCGACAACACCACGAACACCAGTGCAAACGCGCCGAGCACCCAGGCATTTTGCAGCGCCGCCGCAATGAGGGTGCCGGAAAAGCCGGCGGCCACGCCGGCGACGGCGTAGGTCACCGCCATGCCCATTACATAGGTGATAGACAGCAGCAGGGCGCGCATCTTCGAGAGGTCGCGGCCCTCGCCGGCGATGATGCCCGAGAGGATGGGAATCATCGGCAACATGCAGGGCGTGAAGGCAAGCAGCAGGCCAAAGCCGAAAAAGCTCGCCAGCACCAGGACCGTATTGCCTGACTGGAACAGCGCGGCGATCTCAAAATCACTGCCTGCGGAGGGGCGCACCGTCTCGGTCATGGACGATGACCGCGGCGCCGACTCGGCCAGCCTGTCGGCGAGCGTCGAACTACCCCGCGCGGAAGAGGCGCCACCGCTGCCGCCGGCAACCGGCGTGACCATTGAAACAACGGCCGACTGCGTCTGTGGCACGTAGCACACACCGATATCGGCGCAACCCTGCGAGGTGACGAGCAGCTTCAACTGCTGCGCGGCGCCCTCCACCGGGATGCGGATGACCAGGTCCTTGCGATAGGTCTCGACGCGGCCGAAGAATTCGTCCTGCTTGACCTTGCCGGCGGGAAAATCAGGCGTACCCAGTTTTACCGCCGCAGAAGCCGCGCCCGCGGCCACCGGCGTGGCGGGCTCGGCGGCAAAGCGGAACTTCTCGCGATACATGTAATAGCCGTCGGCGATCTGGTAGCGCACTTCCAGCGTGCCGGCGTCGACAGCGCGCGCCGAAAAGCGAAACGCTTTTTCCGGCTCGAGCAAGTCGTCCGGGTTGGCGGCGTGCAGGCCGGAACACAGCAAACCGAACAGCAGGGCGGCGAAAAGGCGCATGGTCATGGTCAGGGCAGGGGACGGGTTTCGGCGGCAACCCAATCCAGATAAGCGGGTAAACCGTACTCTACTGGGACAGCGACAATCTCCGGAAGTTCGTACGGATGGCCGGCAAGAATGGCCTGCTCGAGCATGGGGTAGCGCTCGGCCGTGGTCTTGATCAAGAGCGGCACCTCGCTCGCCGACTCGACACAGCCTTTCCAGCGGTACACCGACTGCGCCGGCGGCAGCACATTGACGCAGGCGGCAACGCGCTGCTCGACCAGCGCCGCGGCGAGTATTTCGGCGCTGGCCTGGTCGGGCATGTTGGTCATGACCAGCAGGGTCTTCATGTCAGCTGCAGCTCCATCATTTCCACTTTTCACCCTTCACTTTTCACCCTTCACCATCAGTGGCACACCGTCGTACACCGTAGGATAGCGCAGCACCACGCCCAGCTCGGCTTTCATCTTTGCGTTTCTTAGTCGCCGTGACTCGCTCATAAATGACAACAGGGCCGGATTGATTTTTTGCCGCGCCTCGGCGCGCGAAATGCGCGGCGGCGGTGGCAGGCCGGCGCGCCCGGCCACCAGGTCAAAATAATCGGCCATCTTCAGTTCGCTGTCATCGGAGGCGTTGTAAATGCCGCCGGCCGCCGCGCGCTCGAGCGCGGCGACACAAATCGCCGCAAGGTCATCGGCGTGGATGTGATTGGTATAGACATCATCTTCGGCGCGCAGCGCCGCCGTGCCGCGGCGCAGGCGCTCCACCGGCAGCCGGTCGGCGGCGTAAATGCCCGGCACGCGCAGCACGCTGACATTCACCCCGGTAGCCCTGCCCCAGGCGAGCAGGCGGTTTTCGGCATCGACGCGGCGGCGCGCGCGGTCGGACTGCGGATTGGCAGGGCGAGTCTCATCGACCCAGTCGCCGCCGCAATCGCCATATACGCCGCTGGTGCTGATGTAGACAAAACGCCGCGGCAACTTGCCGCCATCGGCATAGGCTGCAAGCAGCTTGCGCGTGCGCTGATCGATCACGCCGCCCTCACCCGGGGGCGCGCTGTGCAGAACACAATCGGCTGGAAAGCCGCGCCAGTCGGTCGTTTCCAGACTATCAAGGTCGGCGGCGATGGCCTTCACAGCGCTTGGCAGGCCCTCCGGATGGCGCGACAGCGCGGCCACCTCGTAGTGCGTCGTAAGCGCGGGCAGCGCGCGGCGCGCCACGTCGCCGCAGCCGATGATCAGCAGTTTTTGCATTGGTGAAATTCATCCATGGCGGATTTTAAGGCCTCAAGCTGCGGGACGTCCCCCGCGAGCCGCGCGGTCGTTTGCATTAAAATGGCTGGCCGTCACTTTTCACTCCTTCACTCCTTCACCCTTGCCCCCCCATGACCATCAATATCACCATCAAGCCCAGCGACAAGCAATACCAGGCCGACGCCGGCGAAACCGTGCTCGCCGCGGCCTTGCGCAACGGCCTCGGGCTGCCCTACAGCTGCCGCGGCGGCTCTTGCGGCACCTGCAAGGGCAAGGTGCTCGAGGGCAGGGTCGATTACGGCACTTTTCAGGAAAAATGGCTGACCGAGGCGGAAAAAGCCGAGGGCATGGCGCTATTTTGTTGCGCCAAGCCGCTCACCGACCTGGTGATCGAATGCGACAAGGTGCGCGACCTGGGCGACATTCCCATCCGCATCGT
>CAMAWC010000125.1 GCA_945861875.1 Bordetella parapertussis | reverse complement strand
GCCGATTGCTCGATCAGGCGCGGCACCAGCGCGTCATAACGCGTGCGGCTCGCCGCGGGCAGGTCGCGATAGCGGCTGCCGGCGCGCACCTCGGCGAGGTAAGACAGCGTGTCCGCGGCCGCGGTGTAGCCCAGCGCCGCAAGCTGGGTGGTTGCGCCGTCCTTTTCCAACGTACCCTCCCAAAGGGGGCCGAGGGCGTGGCGGCCTTCGTCGTTGTCGGAGAACACCTGTTCAAAATGCCGCGTCACATTGGCGCGCTGGCGCGCCAGTTCAAGCGAAAATGCCGGCCAGTCGGCGCTGCCCATCGATTCGGCGATGAGGGCGCGGTCTTCATCGCCCGCGGGCAATTCGTGGGTTTGCGCATCCTCGAGGTATTGCAGCCGGTGCTCGAGCTTGCGCAGGTACAGATAAGCCTCGCCCAATTCGGCCACGGTTTCGGGTGCGAGCAGGCCCTTGGCGGCGAGCAGGCCGAGCACCGACAGGGTGGGGCGCGACTGCAGCGTGCTGTCGCGCCCGCCGCGTATCAACTGGAAGACCTGGGCGGTGAATTCGACCTCGCGAATGCCGCCGGGACCCAGCTTGATGTGATCGGCGAGGTCGCGCCGGCGCACCTCCTGGCGGATTTGCGCGTGTAATTCGCGCATCGCGCCGATGCTGCCGTAATCGAGGTATTTGCGGAACACGAAGGGCCGCGTCAGGGCGGCGAGCTCGGTCTCGTGATTGTCATCAAAGGGTACAAGGTCGCAGGCGGGCATGACCCGCGCCTTGATCCAGGCATAGCGCTCCCATTCGCGGCCGTGCGACACCAGATACTGCTCCAGTGCATCGAAGCTCATCGCCAGCGGTCCGCTGTCGCCCCAGGGCCGCAGGCGCATGTCGACACGGAATACGCGGCCCTCGCCAGTCGGCTCGTCGAGGCACTTGATCAGGCGGCGGCCGAGCTGGGAAAAATACTCGTGGCGGGTGCGGCCACCGGCGAGTTCCGCGTCCTCCGGATAAACGAATATCAGGTCGATGTCCGAGGAGACGTTGAGCTCTGCACCACCCAGCTTGCCCATGCCCACGACCAGCATGCGCGTGCCCGGGTCGCCGGCCTCGCTCGCCATCGCTGCGCTGCAGGCGCGCAAGGCGGCGCCGATCGCCACTTCGGCGAGGGTGGTCATGGTGCGCGCCACTTCGGCGAAGTCGGCGAGGCCGCCCAGGTCGCGCAACAGGAGGCGTAACAGCACGCGCTGGCGCAGCCGCCGCAGCGCCTTCGAGAGCGCCGCCTCGTCCGCCGGCGTGCCGATGTCGGCGAGCATTTCCGCGCGTTCGAAGGACAGCAGCAAGCCGGTTTGCAGTTCGGCCGCCAGTTCCGGCCGCGCCAGCAGCAGGCGCTGGGCATAGCGGGAATGGCGCAGGCAGGGCGTGAGGGTTCTCACTGTGTGGTTAGGGGCCGGGGGATAGGGGGTAAAATGTGTCAGGTTGGGGCTGTGCCTTCGTCCCGAGCATTGCGTTGGCGTCACCCCGGGACTTGGCCCAGGGACAGGGGATAGCGGCATTTTACCCATCTGCTGTGTCCGCAGTGGTAAATGCGTTTTGAAATGTTTGGCCCGGTACTCAAGCAGCGATAGATGACCAATCCCGTCGAGACAGTTGAACACGCCATCGAGAGCCTGGAGCGCGCGCTGCCGCCGCCCAGCAGTCCCTGGCGCAAACTGCTGGGGTTCATCGGCTGGTTGCTGGTCGCCGCGTACTTCATTTTTGCCATTGCCTTGCTGGTCGTGCGCTATTGGGTGCTGCCGAACATCGGCAATTACGCCGATGACATCGCCGCGGCGATCTCCAAGGGCGTCGGCGGGCGCGTCACCATCGGCAGCATCGATGCCGGCTGGCAGGGGCTGCGGCCTTATCTTGAACTGGCCGACATGCGCGTGCACGACCGCAAGGGCGAACTGGCCCTCGCACTGCCCGCGGTCAATGCCTCGGTGTCCTGGCTGTCGTTGCCGACGGCGTCATTGCGGCTTCATTCGCTCGAATTTGTCGCGCCCAGCCTTGCCATGGGTCGCGACGCCGCGGGGCGGTTTTTCGTCGCCGGGCTGGAGGTCGACCAGCAGGCCGGCGACAGCGGCTTTGCCGACTGGCTGCTGGCGCAAAGCGAGGTGGTCATCCACGACGGCCGCATCAGCTGGCTGGACGAGAAACGCAAGGCGCCGCGCCTTGAGCTTGCCGCCGTCAATTTCCGACTGAGCAGCAGCGGGTCGCAGCACCGCTTTGCCTTGCGCGCCGACCCACCCCGTGCGCTCGCCTCGGCGCTGGATCTGCGCGGTGATTTCACCGGCGATTCGGTGGCGCATTTGCCGCAGTGGAGCGGGCAGGTCTATACCGAATTCGAATACACCGACCTGGCCGAATGGCAGCGCTGGGTCGACTACCCGGTCGAGATCCGGCGCGGCAAGGGCGGCTTGCGCCTGTGGTTGTCGCTGGCCCAGGGCAAACCGACCGAGGTGGTGGCGGACGTGGCAATGGCCGGCCTCACCGTGCGCTTTGCGCCCGAGTTGCCCTTGCTGGAGCTCGATGCGGTGCAGGGGCGTGTCGGCGCGCGCAGCAGCAAGGAGGATGCCGAAGTGTTCGGCAAGGGCATTGCAATGAAATCGTCGGCCGGGCCTGCGTTTGCGCCGGCGGATTTTTCACTCACCCTGCACGCAGTCACCGGCGGCAAACCGCGCGGCGGCAATCTGGCCGCCAACGCACTCGAACTCGAATCCCTCGCCTGGCTGCTGGAGTATTTGCCCGTGCCGGCCGAGACACGCAAGGTGCTGGCCGATGCCGCGCCCGCCGGCAGGGTGAACGAACTGAAGATTGACTGGGTTGGCGAATTGCCGCGGCCGGGGCAGTTCAGCGCGCGCGGCCGCTTTACGCGCCTGGGTATGCGGGCCTACGCCGGCGTGCCGGGATTTTCCGGCCTCTCGGGCAGCATCGACGGTAACGAGCGCTCGGGCAGCGTGTCGCTTAACGCGGAAAAGGTGGTGTTCGATCTGGCCGGCCGGCTGAGCGAGCCGCGGCTGGAACTCGATACGCTTACCGGGCAGTTGGGCTGGAGCCATTCGCGCGACGACCTGCTCGAGGTGCGCGTGGCCAATTTGAGTGTCGCCAACAAGGATGCCGCCGGCAGCGCCTTTGGCTCCTGGCAGGGGACGCCGGGCGAGGGGCCCGGCAGCGTCGATATCACGGCGCGGCTGACGCGCGCCGATGGCAGCGCAACGGCGCGCTACCTGCCGGCCTTTATCGGTCCGACCACGGTCGATTGGGTCAGGCGCGCGCTGGTGTCGGCGCGCTCCGGTGACATGCGCTTTCGCGCCAAGGGCGCGCTGCGCGAGTTTCCCTGGGACGAGGGCAAGAATGGCCAGTTCCAGATCGTCGCGAAAATCCGTGACGGTACGCTCGATTACGTCGAGGGCTGGCCGCGCCTCACCGATGTCAACGCCGATCTCACCCTCGAGGGCAAGCGCCTGTTGCTCACCAGCCCGCGCGCCACGGTGCTCGGTGCAAGGCTTTCGGGCGTGCGCGTGCTCATCCCCGACCTGTTGCATGGTGACGAGCGCCTGAGCATCGAGGGCAACGCCGACGGACCGACGGCTGAATTCTTCAAATTTATCGACGCCAGTCCGGTCGCAGGCATGATCGACCATTTCACCGAGCACGCAACGGCGCAGGGCAATGGCCGCTTGCAACTCCGGCTCGACCTGCCGCTGCGGCGCCTGGCCGATCTGAAGGTGGCCGGCAATTACCAGTTTGTCAATAATCAGCTGCTGCTCGGGCCGGATCTGCCGCCTTTGTCCGAAGTGAACGGCCGCCTCGATTTCACCCACACCGGGGTGAGTGCGCAGGGCATTAGCGCACAAATGCTCGACGGGCCGCTCAGCGTCGCCGCTACGACGGGCGAGGGTGCTCTTGGCGTCAATGTTCAGGGAACACTCAATGCCGCCGCGCTCAAACGTTTTTACGATACGCCGGTCACCCGCAGCATGCAGGGTGCGACGCCCTACCGTGCGACGATTACGGTGAAGAAACGCATCGTCGATTTGCTGCTCACCTCCGACCTGCAGGGACTGGCACTCGATTTGCCCGCGCCGCTGGGCAAGGGCGCCGGCGAAATTCTGCCGCTGCGTGTCGAACGCACCAGCCTTAATGAACAGGAGGCGGCACGCCGCGGTGTGCGCGCCCGCGCCGAAGTGACAGGCGGCGTACGCAGCGAAACGCGCGCGGAAGCCCAGGGCGATGCCATCAGCGCCAGTCTTGGCACGGTGGCCTCGGTGCAGTTGTTGCGCCGCAGGGAGGGCAATGGCTATCGCATCGTGCGCGGTGGTATCGGTTTCAACGAGGCGGCGGTCCTGCCCGACCGCTTTGGCGTGCAGGTGACCGGCGCAATGCGCAACCTGGATGTCGATCGCTGGCGCGCCCTGTTGCCGCTTGCGCCCGCCGGGGCAGGTGCGGCGGATGCGAACGTGGCGGCGGGCGAGGACGCCGGTTTCCCGCTCAATGCCGTCAACCTGCGCATCAATCTGCTCGATGTCGGGGCGAAGCGTTTCAACGAGGTCAGCCTGCGCGCTGCGCGCAGCAGCAACCAGTGGCAGGCAACGGTCGGCGCGCGCGAGTTGTCGGGGGAAATTATCTGGCGATCGGCCGGGCGCGGCTCCCTGCTGGCGCGCCTCAAGCACCTGGCGATCCCCGACAACCGGCCCGGCGCCGGCACCGACCCCTCGCAAGTCATCACCGAACTGCCGGCCATCGACCTCGTTGTCGACAACTTTGTCTCGCGCGACAAGAAATTCGGCAAGCTCGAATTGCTTGCCGCCAACCAGGCGGGCGAGTGGCGCATTGAAAAGATGCTGCTGACCAGTCCGGAAGGCGCGCTTGCCGCCGACGGGGTGTGGAAGAGCACCGGCCAGGTCGCCACCAGTTTCAACGTAAAGCTGGATGTCAGCGATGTCGGCAAGTACCTCGAGCGCATGGGCAGCCCGGGGACTATCGCCGGCGGGACGGCAAAAATAGAGGGCAAGCTCGCCTGGGCGGGTACCCCGCAGGGCTTTGACTATCCCAGCCTCACCGGCAATCTCAAGTTGGAGGTCGACAAGGGCCAGTTCCTCAAAGTCGATCCGGGCATCGCCAAGCTCATCGGCATGCTCAGCCTGCAGGCCCTGCCAAAGCGCATCGGCCTGGACTTTCGCGATATTTTCAGCGACGGCTTCGCTTTTGACACCATTCGCAGCAACGTCACCGTCAACCGCGGCATCGCCGCGACCCAGGACTTTTCCATGATCGGATCGGCCGCGGTGGTCACCATCAAGGGAGATGCCGACCTCGCGCGCGAAGTGCAGAACCTGCAGGTGCGGGTGATTCCCGCGCTGGGCGACAGCGTATCGACCGTGGCCGGTCTTTTTCTTGTCAACCCGATAACCGGCATCGCCGCCATGCTCGCCCAACGCCTGCTTAACAACCCCCTCGGGCAGATATTTGCCTATGACTACACCATCACCGGCAGCTGGACTGATCCAAAGATCGAAAAATTAAACAAGATATCGCCGCAGGCGGCGCAGGACTCGTTGCAGGGAGGCCGGCAATGAAGCCCTTCAAGGTTGCGGCGCTGCAGATGGTGTCAACGCCGCGCGTTGCCGGCAATATCGCCGTCGCCGGCGAACTTATCGCCCAGGCGGCGATGCTGGGCGCGAAACTGGTGGTGCTGCCCGAGTACTTTGGCATCATGGGGCTGAAGGACACTGACAAGATTGCGGTGCGCGAGGCCGATGGCAGCGGGCCGTTGCAGGGGTTTCTTGCCGGTGCCGCGGCGAAGCACGGTGTCTGGGTGGTCGGCGGTTCGATTCCGCTTGAATGTGCGGTGCCGGGCAAGGTGCTCAACACCACGCTGGTCTACGATGACAGCGGCCGGCGTGTGGCACGTTACGACAAGATGCACTTGTTCGGCTTCGAGGCGGACAAGGAGCGCTACGATGAGTCGGCAACCATTGCGCCCGGTTGCACCCCGGTGGCCCTTGATACGCCGTTTGGCCGGCTGGGCCTGAGCATTTGCTACGACCTGCGCTTTCCCGAGGTCTATCGCGCGCTTCACGCCGACCTCATCGTGGTGCCGGCGGCCTTTACCGCCACCACCGGTCGTGCACACTGGGAGTTGCTGCTGCGCGCCCGTGCGGTCGAGAACCTTGCGTGGGTCGTGGCGGCGGCGCAGGGCGGGGCGCATGAGAACGGCCGCGAGACCTTCGGCCACAGCATGGTGGTCGACCCCTGGGGCAGTGTGCTCGCCTGCCAGGCAAGGGGGATGGGCGTGGTGATTGCCGAGATCGACCCGGCGGTGCAGAAAAAAATGCGCGCCAGCCTGCCGGCATTGCAGCACCGGGTGATGTAGATAGATGCAGTGGACGGACGATTGAAACGGATCAGACATGACTGCAATTGAAAACGCGGCAACGGGCGGCAAAGTGCGGGTTGCCATCGCCGGCCTGGGCGCCATCGGCAAGGTCATTGCGCTTGAACTGGGCAAGGGCGGCATACCCGGTTTTGTGCTGACCGCGGTGGCGGCGAAAAATACCGCGAAGGCGGCGGAGTTTGTCGGCAAATTTGCGCATCCCGTTGCCGTCGTCGGCTTGGGTGAGCTGGGTGATCACGCCGACGTCGTGGTGGAGTGCGCCCCGGCCGAGTTGTTGCCGCAGATCGCCGAGCCCTTGTTGCGGGCGAAAAAAAAGCTGGTCGTGCTCTCGGTCGGCGCCTTGCTCGCCAACGACCATCTGGTGCAACTGGCGAAGAACAGCGGTGGCACCATCATCGTTCCCACCGGCGCCCTGATCGGGCTTGATGCGGTCATCGCCGCCGCCGAGGGGACCATCCATTCGGTGCGCATGGTCACCCGAAAGCCGCCCAAGGGGCTGGCCGGCGCGCCCTACCTGATCGAGCACAACATCGACATCAGCGACCTCAAGGCGCCGCTCAAGGTGTTCACCGGCAACGCGCGTGAGGCGGCGAAGGGTTTTCCGGCCAACCTGAATGTCGTGGTGGCGCTGGCGCTTGCGGGCATCGGACCGGAGAAAACTGTTCTCGAAATCTGGGCCGACCCGACGGTGACGCGCAATGTGCACCGCATCGAGGTCGATTCGGATTCAGCGATCATGAGCATGACCATAGAAAACATTCCCTCGGAAAACCCCAAGACCGGGAAAATCACCGCGCGCAGCGTGATAGCCTTGCTGCGTAAAATGACCGCGCCGCTGAGGGTCGGCACCTAGCGCCGTCGCACGCCACCGGACAAAGGAGCACGCCAATGTCATCAAGCCTCGAGAAAAAAGAACAAATCCGCCTGCGTTACCTGAAGGTGGACACGTCGAATGTGGCCGATGTGCTCGATGGCATGGGTTATCTTAACCAGGGCTTGTCGCCTGATTTTTCCCCTTATCCGGTGAACGCCGGCCGCATCGCCGGCTGGGCCTACACCATTCGCGGGCAAATGACCCCTTATGCCATGGGTGGCGATGCCGACAAGATGAAGGCCTGCCAGGGTTTGTCCGCGGGCGAGATCAGCGTGTGGAGCGGCGACGGCGAGGGCATTTGCTACTTTGGCGAGTTGATCGCCATCGGCATGAAGGAGCGCGGCTGCACCGGCGCCCTGGTCGATGGCGGCGTCCGCGATATCCGCTGGATAGGCGATCACGGCTTTCCGGTGTTTGCAAAATACCGCACGCCGGTGCAGTCGATCGGGCGCTGGAAGGTGACGGCCTGCCAGGTCCCGGTTTTTGTGCGCGGTGCCGGGGCGAGCCACATTACCGTGCAACCGGGCGACTTTATTCTTGGCGATGACGACGGCGTAATCGTGATTCCCGCGGATATCGCCGAAAAAGTCCTGGTCGAAGCCGAGCGCTTGACCGAAGTAGAAAAGAACATTCGTGAAGAACTCAAGAAGGGCATGACGCTGGCCGAGGCACTGGCCAAGTTCGGCCATGTCTAGCGTGTTGCGGCGAAAATTTAATTCGGGAGATATTGTGGCTAATCGCACCAAACGCATTAACGCCTTGCTCGCTTGTGTGCTGTTGTTGCTGGGCGTGGCAACCGTCCCGGCGCAGGCGCAACAGGCCTGGCCTTCGCGTCCGGTGCGCATCATCGTGCCCTTTCCCGGTGGCGGCAGCACCATGGACACGGTGATGCGCCTGGTTGCGCCGGAATTGTCGAAAATCCTCGGGCAACAGGTGGTGATAGACAACAAGCCGGGCGCCGGCACGGTGATCGGCGTCGATGCCGCAGCCAAGGCCACCGACGGCCACACTTTTGTCGGCGTGGCCAACAGTTTCACCGTCAACCAGACGCTGGTGAAGGACCTGCCGTACAACTTTGGCCGGGACTTGCAGCCGGTGGTGCTGGTGGCGCGCACGCCCAATGTGCTCGCGGCGCGCGCCGGCCTGCCACCCAACTCGCTGGCGGAGTTCGTCGCTTACGCAAAAAAGAATCCCGGCAAGCTGTCATATGCCTCATTCGGCAACGGCACCACGGCGCACTTTGCCGGCGAAATGTTCAAGATGATGGCCGGCATAGAGATGGTGCACATCCCGTACAAGGGCCAGGGCCCGGCGCTGACCGACCTGCTCGCCGGTAACGTCGATGTGATGTTCGGCAACCTGCCCGACTTCATCGCCCACATCAAGGCGGGCAAACTCAAGGCCTACGGCACGACTTATCTCGTGCGGGCGCCGCAGGCGGCGGACAT
>CAMAWC010000124.1 GCA_945861875.1 Bordetella parapertussis | reverse complement strand
CGCCTTGCTGCGCACCCACAGCACGCCCTCGTTCCCGTTCGGACCGTCCACCAACTTGAGCTCGGTGTCGGGCAGCGGATAGCCGAGGGCAAGCTTCGGCCGCGCCACTCCCCCGGGGTGCGCCCCGAACGCCACCGGACCCGACTCGGTGGTGCCCCACCAGTTTGTCACCGGCGCATTGGGAAACATTTTGGCCAGACGATCGAACAACGCGTCCGTAGCCGGCGCCGAGCCGGACTTGGCCGACTGGACATGCGACAGGTCCAGCGTCTCCAGCAGGTCCGTCTCGCGCGCCGCCAGCGCGAACATCGTCGGTACGGCGGTGACCATTTCGCAGCGAAAACCGGCCGCGGCCTCAAGGTAAGCGCGCGCCGAGAACTGGCGCAGCATCACGACCGTGCCGCCGGCAACGCCAATCAGCAGGCTTTGGATCAGGGCGTTCATATGGTAAAGGGGGGCGGCGACGAGCGCGCGCTTGCCCTTGAAGGGCGGCGCCGCAGCGGTCAGCACATCAACGACCCAGACATAGCCCCCGTGAGTCAGCGGCACACCTTTGGGACGGCCGGTGGATCCGGAGGTGTACAAGATAGTGGCGAATTCCCCGTCTTGCATCTGCAACGGCGCAATCTCGCCCGGATCGAGCAAGTCCTTCCACGCAGCGTATTCGTCCATTCGCACGCTTGGAATTGAACAGACGAATCCGGCACGCGCTTCATCCACGAGCATCAGTGCGATCTTCGAATCGCCGATGATGTAATCGATGGTGTCGCGCGGCAGCTTGAAGTTGATCGGTACGGGCACGAGCCCGGCGCGCATGATGCCGATGTAGGCAATCAGGTACTCGGCGCTGTTCCCGGCAAGGATCCCGATACGCTCGCCCCGTTTCAGTCCGCGCCTGGTCAGGCCGCGTGCCAACGCATCGGCATCCCGGTGCAACTGCGGGTACGTCAGGTTGCGGGAACTGCCGTCAGGCGCAACCTCGATCAGGAATATCGCGTCGCCAAACGCGTTACGATCGACCACCTCGCCCAGATTCATTATTTTCGCCATGCTGACTCCAGCCCCTTCAGCCCGTTTGCGCGCTGTAGCAACCGCGCCCGATGGCGGTCAGGCGTCCCTGATCATCGAACACGTCGACATCGGCGACCGCGACCGTGCGCCCCGCGCGCCGGACCGCGGCCTTGGCCACCAGATAAGCGCCCGTCGAGGGCCGCAAAAAATCAACGCGGAAATTAATCGTCGGCACAGTACCTTTCGTGACCAGCGCGACGGCAAAATCCCCGACGGTATCGATCAGCGCGGAAACCGGGCCGCCGTGAAACTGCCCGGTGTTGGGCCCGCCTCGTTCAAACTCGGGACGCAGCGGCATTTTCATCACGATCTCATTTTTTTCCTGATCGACACTCACTAGTTCCAGCCGCATGAATGCGATAAACGGAGACTGGGCGATCCATTCCTTTATCACCTCAGACTGGGAATCAACCGGCATTGGGGCCTCGCTCATGCTCAATTAGACAAAAGGGGGCAGGCCCGCGGCACGCCTCCCCTCGAAACGGCACGCGACGCGCAACCAGGGGCCTGCTTCACGAGTGGTCCGTTCTGCCGTAGGAAATACTCACATCGCGCAGATCGGCGCTGGACATCAGCGAATCGAGAACCATGCTCTTGGATGCCGCCAGCTCCTCCCGAGTCAAGCGCTCGGCCTCGTCCGCGTCGCCCCCGGCCAGGGCATCTATCAAGGACTGGTGTTCCTGGTGGATCTCCTCCGAACGATTGCGCAGCGAAAGGCCGATATGTATGAGTCGTTCCATTTCCTTGAGAATCTGCCCGAGCGCGGCAACCAGGCGGTCATTACCCGTAACCATGGCCACGGTGAGATGAAACTCACTATTCGCCTGCAGGAATTTGGACTCGCTGTCGCGGTCTCCGAGTCGGTAGCGTTGGGAGCAGGCACGATCGAGGCGGCGCAGGCTGAACTCGTCAACACGGCCCGCCGCGAGCCGGTTGGCAGCCACCTCGATGATGGTGCGAAGCTGAAACAAGTCGTTGACGTCGCGCAGGGTGATCGGCTTGACGATGTAGCCGCGGCGGTGCACCGGCCGTAACATGCCGACGATGGACAAACGGTCGACCGCCGCACGCGCCGAAGCGCGCGCCAGGCCGAAGCGCTCCGCCAATTGTGCCTCGGACACGGTGGCGCCTGGCATGATTTCGCACCGCACAATCGCGCGATACAGGACGTCAAAGGCCTGGTCACTCTGGCGCTTGACAACGGGCGCGCTTGCGCCCGGCTCGCCGATGGCAAGCACCGGAACCGGGGACGCGCCTGCAATTGACGCCTTAGGCTTCATTTTTCGTCTTCATCCTTCGTGACTGAGAATGGCACTCATTGCCAACGCGTGAAAGTTTAGCGGAAAACCTCTTAAAAATCACAATTTGGCGCTTTGATCCCGCATAAAAAATACCTGTTGACAGGTTAGTGGCAAAGCGACCGACCTGCAGCAAGCGAGGAACAGCACATCAAAGCTCAGCCACCCGCTTGTCGACCAAGTTGCGGGCAAAGCACGCGAACGCATAAACATCCGCAAAATTACTTACCAGGCCGATTGATATTCGAACAGCACCGGTACTTTTATCGCTGATTATTTTACGAAAATCATCCATCGTCGGGCTTGCTGAGGACTGCGGTGAACAGGCGCTCAGTTCCTGGTCGAAGATACCGAGGGCGCTCTCCCCTCCCCCGGGATTGCAGAAACTGCCGGTACGCAGGGAAATTTTCGCCCGGTTGGCGAGCGCCTCAATGGCGCGGTGATCGACGAAAACGCCGTCCAAATCAAAGAAATTCAGTGCTACCGTCCCCCCCCGCGACTGCATTGTGACAGGGCCATATATCCGCACCACCGGCAGGCCATTTTGATGCCGCATTGCCGTCAGTTGCTGCAGCAACCAACCGGTAAGGGCGTCCACCCGCGAGTGGATCACCGCATAGCCGATTTTTTCGATGTAGCCCAATCCGATTTGTACTGCGGGCGCCGCAAGATAATTGACCGTGCCATCCTCAAACGCTTCGGCCCCCTCCTGCAACCGATGGCGGTCGTTGCGCACTGAAGCCACGGCAATCGTCCCGCCGGAAAACCAGGGCCTGCGCAACTTCGAGAGCGCGGTCTTTTTCGCGATCAGGCATCCTGCCCCTGTCGGATAACCAAAAATCTTGTAAAAAGAGACGGCGACGAAATCGGGCTTTACCAGCGCAAGGTCAAGCCTGTTGGTCGGCGCAAACGAGGCAGCGTCAAGCAGCACATCCCAGCCGTTTTTCTGCGCGACCACGATCCATTCCAGGTCATGCTGCACGCCTGAAAAATTCGATTGCGCCGGAAACGCAAACAACTTGTGCGACTCGCCGGGGTTGGCGTGCAGAACGTTTGACATGAACGCCGCATCCAGACGCATTTCGGGAAGCACGAGTGGCGCGTAGGACACTTCTGCACCGCCGGCGCGTGCGTATTCACGGACGCCCAGGACGGAATTGTGGTTGTCGAATGCGAGCAACAGGCGGGCCGAGGCGTCGAAAGGATAGGCCTCGCCGACAAGTTTCAGCGCGCCTGTCGCATTCTGTGTAAGTACCACGGCATATTCTTCAGGACGCGCATTGAAGAACGCCAGTATTGATTCGCGTGCGCGCCCGACCAAGGCGGTGGCGAGGGCGGAGGTGGGGTTCGACGAATGAGGATTTCCAAGAACACTCTCTTGCAGGAGTTCCATGTGCTGCCGCAACTGCTCGCTCGAGTAAAGCCCTCCCCCCGTAAAATCAAGGTAGACATGCCCCTGCCGATCGAGCCTTTCGTAATCTGTACGCCGGAGATCATCGAGCAGGCTTGTTTGCTTATACGCCGGAAAGCGCTCGAGAAAAGCGCGCTCGGCTTCGCCAGGCATGTCCATTTCAAGGTCAGAACCGGATCTGACGTTCATTTTGAATGGAGCGCCGCAGCCACGGCCGGATGGATTATTTTCCCGTCTTGCACATTAACGCCGGCGGCAAGATGCCGATTGTCCGTGCAGGCACGCTGCCAACCCTTGTCCGCCAAAGCCAGCACAAACGGAAGCGTGGCATGGTTCAACGCATACGACGATGTCCGCGGAACAGCGCCGGGCATGTTCGCAACACAGTAATGCACGATCCCGTCAACGACGTAGGTCGGGTCGGCATGGGTGGTGGGGTGGGAGGTTTCAAAACAGCCGCCCTGATCGATCGCCACGTCCACCAGCACCATCCCCGGCTTCAACATCGCCAACTGCCGGCGTGTCACCAGTTTGGGGGCCGCCGCACCCGGCACGAGAACCGCGCCGACCACTAGGTCGGCGCCCCGTAACGCCTCCTCAGTGGCATCAAGGGTAGCGTATTGGGTTTTCACACTGCCGCCAAACATTTCGTCCAAGACATTGAGCCGCCGCAACATCCTGTCAAAAACCGTCACATCTGCCCCCATACCAAACGCCACCCGGGCGGCGTTGGTCCCGACAACCCCGCCCCCCAGCACGACAACCTTTGCCGGCGCGGTCCCGGGGACCCCGCCGAGGAGAATACCGCGGCCACCGGTGGCCTTTTGCAAGGCGACCGCGCCAACCTGAATGGACATCCGGCCGGCGACCTCGCTCATGGGCGCGAGCAGGGGCAAGCCCGCGTATTCGTCAGTGACCGTCTCGTAGGCAATGGCTGTGCATCCGGATTCACACAGCAATCTGGCTTGCTCCGGATCCGCGGCAAGGTGCAGGTAGGTGAACAACACCTGCCCTTGCCGCAGCTGCCGGCATTCTTCGGGCTGCGGCTCCTTCACCTTGATAATCAGCTCGCCCCAGCTGAAAATTTCCTCCGGCGTGTCCGCGATACGCGCCCCGGCCGCAAGGTAATCATCGTCCGTGCAGCCGATCCCCAGTCCCGCGCCTTTTTCCATGAACACCGCATGCCCGTGGCTGACCGCCTCGCGCACCGAGGCCGGTGTCATCCCCACCCGGTATTCGTGGACCTTTATTTCCTTTGGAACTCCGATTTTCATATGTCGCGCTCTCTTGTTTTCCATTAACTACTAATATGTCCCGTTCTCTTGTTCTCCATTAGGGAAACACTGAACAAGTCCTTATTTCGTCGTTCCCGCGAAAGCGGGAACCCATTTTGACTCATCGAATCCAGAATTTACGTCAAGGTGGATTCCCGCTTTCGCGGGAATGACGGACTTGTTCAGTGTTTCCTTAGCTCATGTGGCGACATACGAAACACGAGCCGGCACCGGCCACCCGGCACGTCAGTTGCCGGAACTCAGGATCAAGGGTCCTTGGGGCGTTTGAA
This sequence comes from Bordetella parapertussis, assembly GCA_945861875.1. GTDB lineage: Bacteria > Pseudomonadota > Gammaproteobacteria > Burkholderiales > SG8-39 > CAITSH01. Next base: position 3,880 of record CAMAWC010000124.1, on the reverse strand, counting down.
GTTGCGCACGAAAGAGCGGCCGGTCGGCCCGCTCGATAAGCACATTGATGCCCACAGCGCGAAGAATCGAACCGAGGCGAAGCGCCTCAGGATGGCCGAGCGCGAAGGTTCCCAGCGTGCACCCCTTCACCGAGGTCAATGCGGGGTGGGGCGTATCCAGCCAGTCGATAAACTTCGGAATGTAGTCACCAAGGGGGTTCTGCCGTGGCAGCAGCAACCGCCACCTCAGCGTGGCCCCGGCCGGCGTTTTACGCGAAGCAGCGACAAGGTCTGATTCGATGCCTTCGGCCGCCAGCGTCGACTGGATACCCTCAAGGTTCTTTGCCCTGACGATGTAAGTGAAGATTCGGGGCGCTTCAAAGGTCCGGAACAAGTCCCCCCATGAGCCTGGGATATTTTGCTCAGGATCGGGGGCGATGAGTTCCAGGTAAACGTCGTCACCTAGGGACGCAAGTGCATTTCGCGTACCAAGCCCTGGGTGCGACCCGCCAATACCGGCCGCGACACCGCTCATGGATTTAAATCGCGAAACCAGTTCATCCAGGTCCCTTCCGGCATACATGAAGTGGTCCAGCGTATTTGACATGTTATTCATTCTCCGTGCCTGCCACCCGGCAGGCCTCCGTAGGGCCGGCGGCACCCGCCAAATAACGCTCTGTAACTCGCGGGGAACACCCGATAACCAAGCTTCCAATCGAGATCCGCGGCAGGAAAAACCACAGTCTTTTCTCACTCTAACATGTTAATAATTCCGGCACAAGCCATCCTCCAGGCGCGCATTACTCCCAATCCCGGATGGAAAATACGATGAACAGTGAACCCGCAGAAGGCCGGCAAAGAATGATGTAAAACGACCGCTCCGGCGCGGACCCGGATGGCCACAACGGCGAGTTGCTGCTGCGAACAGGCCGCAATCGCCGACTACACGGCGAGCATGTGCTCCGTGAGGCGCACCCATGCGCTTGAGCCAAGGGGCAGGATTTCGTCGTTGAAATCGTAACTGGCATTGTGCAGCATGCAACCGTTATCCCCGGGGCCGTTTCCAATCCAGAGATAGCATCCTGGCTTTTGCAGCAGCATGAAGGCGAAGTCCTCGGCGCCCGTGGACGGCTGAAGGTTGCGCAGCACGTTTTCGCTGCCCACGAGATTTTCCAGCACCGTCGCAACGATTTCAGTCTCGCGCACAGCGTTGATGGTCGGTGGATAAAGCCTGTCGTATTGAACGCTTGCGCTCGCCCCATGCGCCGCCGCGATTCCCGCGGCCAGCCTCCGTATGGCGTTCTCGATCGTGTCCCGGACCCCTGGCTTGAACGAGCGCGCCGTGCCTCGCAGTATTGCCTCGGACGGAATTGCGTTGATCACCTCACCGGCGTGAAATTGGGTGACGCTCACCACCGCCGCATCCAGGGGGCTCACCGTCCGACTGGATATGCTCTGCAGCGCCTGCACAAGCTCTGAACCGATCAGGATCGGGTCAATCCCGTTTTGCGGCATGGCTGCATGCGCGCCACGGCCAAGGACGCGTATTTCGAAATTGTCGGTCGACGCCATCATCGGACCGGGCATGACGGCAAACTGTCCCGCCGGAATGCCGGGCCAGTTGTGCATGCCAAAAACCGCGTCCATCTGGAATTTCTCGAACAGTCCGTCCTCAATCATTTCACGACCGCCGCCCTGGCCTTCTTCGGCCGGCTGGAATATGAAATACACGGTGCCATCAAAATTTCTGCTCTCGGCGAGGTATTTGGCGGCGCCAAGGAGCATCGCGGTATGGCCGTCGTGACCGCAGGCATGCATGCGCCCATCGTTCTTTGAACGATAGCCGAAGGCGTTTTTTTCGTGAATCGGCAGCGCATCCATATCGGCGCGCAAGCCGATCGCGCGGGCGGACCGGCCGGGTTTGCGCCCGGCGGCCAACTTGCCGACGATGCCGGTCTTTGCCAGCCCTTTATGCACCTCTATGCCCCAAGACTCAAGCTTGGCCGCCACCAGGTTGGACGTGCGCAACTCTTCGAATGCTGTTTCCGGATTGGCGTGGATGTCCCGCCTTATGGCCATAAGCTCGGGCTGTTGCGCGACGATTTGCGGAGGAATTTTCATGGCTTTCGGGCGGAAATTGAATGAGTGGAACGCCGAAAAATGAAGGCACCGCGGCAGTCGGACTGCGTACGGGAATTTTTTCGGGTCACAATATGATGACGCTGCCACTCTACCAAATAAACCCATGGCCGCAAATCAGCATTGCCAAAGCAGCCGTGCGATTTTCCGGGGAATGACGTCCAGGGTTGGCTACGCCGCAAAGGCCCGGGGCGTCGCAACAGGGACGCCGAAGATCATCCGGATAGCGGTAATGGTAAGATCATCAGGCCGGCATCAGCGTGCCGACGCCCCTTCAAACCGCATAAAACCGCACAGCGTCGCAGGAGAAGCATGAAACGCATTATCGTCGCCATCACGGGTGCCTCCGGATCGATATACGGCATCCGGGCACTAGAACTTTTGCGCAATATAGACGAGGTCGAGACGCACCTGGTGGTGTCTCCTTCGGCGGCGCGCACCATCCTCGAAGAAACCCCCTACACCGCCAAGGAGGTGACGGCGTTCGCGGACGTCTCGTACGACAATCGTGATATTGGCGCAGCCATTTCGAGCGGGTCTTTCGCCACGGCCGGCATGCTCGTTGCGCCATGCTCGGCAAAGACGCTATCGGGCATCGCCAATTGCTATGACAGCGAGCTGACCGTTCGCGCCGCCGACGTTTGTCTGAAAGAACGCCGTCCGGTCGTGTTGCTGTTCCGTGAGACACCGCTGCATGCGGGGCACATTGCACTCATCCAACAGGCGACACTGAACGGCGCGATCGTCATGCCGCCCGTCCCGGCCTTTTACTTTAAGCCGCAGACGATTCTTGAAATCGTCGACCAGACCGTCGGCAGGGCGCTCAGCCTGTTAGGCATAGACACCAAAACAGTCAAACGGTGGAAAGATCCGGGCTAGGCAATCCCCGGCACAAAATCCGCCAGCGCGCCATGCCGCGAATGGCAACCGCATCGATTCACCCCTTGCGCCTCGCGCGCGCGCCCGGCGAGCCGGTATACTCGCCGCTCCCCAGTCCCCAAATGAAAAGAGAACCATGGCACGCATAGCTTATGCCGACGTCACCCGCCCCGAAACCAGCGATCTTGTCGAGCGCATCAAGCGCGAGCGCGGCGGCAAAATGCTCAACCTGTACCGCATGCTGATGCACAGCCCGCCGGTGGCCGCGGGCTGGTGCTCAATGTTCACGGCAATCCGCCAGCAGGGGGTACTGCCGGGGCGCGCGCGCGAACTGGCAATATTGCGCATCGCCGTGATAAACGCCGCCGACTACGAATTCACCGCCCACGTGCCCTTTGCCTTGCGCGAAGGCCTCACACAGGAACAACTGGACACCCTCAAGTCCGGCGGCGACCCTGCGAGCCTGACCGACACCGACAACGCCGTGCTCGCCTACGCCGACGCCATGACCAAACAGGTGCGCGTGCCACAACCGGTGTTCGACGCCGTGCGCAAACAGTTCAATGAGCGCGAACTGGTGGAGCTCACGGCCACCATCGGCGGCTACAACCTGGTGTCGCGTTTTCTTGAGGCGATGCAAATAGACCATGAAGAACACGCCTGACCCGTCGGGCGCAGGCCACGCGAGCGCGACGATCCGCCGCGGGGATTTCACCTTCGCGCACGCCTTGCGCGTGCGCTGGGCCGAAGTCGACCGCCAGGACGTGGTGTTCAACGGCAATTATTTTTTGTACTTTGACGTCGCCATCGGCGAATACTGGCGCGCCATCGGCTTTAATTACCCGGATGACATTGTCGAGAAATTCGGCACCGACATTTTTGC
>CAMAWC010000123.1 GCA_945861875.1 Bordetella parapertussis | reverse complement strand
ATCCTGATGCTGCGCGCCAATCATGCCGACATCGGCACCTGGCTACTCAAAACGCGCGGTGACGCAGCGGTGGCCCTTGCCATCGACGCCACGCTGCAGCAACACGCGGCCGACTGGCTGGTCAAGGAAACCACGGCGCTGTTGCGCCGTACCCTCGCCCGCCTTGATGTATCCTCGCGCACCCTGTTCGCCATCATCGACCAGGGCTCCTGCTTTGCCGGCACACTGGCCGAGTTGGCCTTTGCCGCCGACCGCAGCTACATGCTCGCCTTGCCCGACGACAGCACCGGCGCCCCGGCAATCACCTTGTCTGAGATGAATTTCGGCACTTACCCCGAGGTCAACCAACTCAGCCGCCTGGAAACGCGCTTTTGTGGCGATGCCGCCGCCGTGGCGGCGCTTGCCGGCCAAACCTGCCGGCCCATCGCCGCGACCGAAGCAGAGGACCTCGGCCTTGTCACCTATGCACCCGACGAACTCGACTGGGAGGAAGAGGTGCGCATCGCCGTTGAAGAACGCGCCAGCCTCTCACCGGACGCCCTCACCGGCATGGAAGCCTCGCTGCGCTTTGGTGGTGCCGAGACCATGGAGACACGCATATTCGGCCGCCTGTCGGCCTGGCAGAACTGGATTTTCATCCGCCCCAATGCCGTTGGCGAAACCGGCGCCTTAAAGGTGTTCGGGACCGGCAGCAAGGCGAAATTCAACTGGGAAAGAATTTAATCATGGCCATCAATTATTCCGAACGTATTCCCAACAACGTTAATCTTTCCAACGATAAAACGCTGCAGAGGGCGCTCGAGCACTGGCAGCCGGCGTTTCTTGACTGGTGGCGCGACATGGGGCCGCATGACTTTGCCTCCTCCGACGTGTACCTGCGCACCGCCGTCGGCGTCGACGCCGAGGGCTGGGCGCAGTATGGCGCGGTGAAGATGCCCGACTACCGCTGGGGCATATTCCTTGCCGACCAGGTCGAGAACCGCAGCATCGGTTTTGGCGATTCTTTCGGCAAGCCGGTGTGGCAGCAGGTGCCGGGTGAATACCGTTCGCAGTTCCGCCGCATCATCGTCACCCAGGGCGACACCGAACCGGCCTCGGTCGAGCAGCAACACCTGCTCGGCCACAGCTGCCCTTCGCTCTACGACTTGCGCAACCTGTTCCAGGTCAACGTCGAGGAAGGCCGCCATTTGTGGGCGATGGTCTACCTGCTGCACGCCTACTTCGGTCGCGACGGCCGCGAGGAGGCCGAGGAATTGCTGATGCGCCACTCGGGCGATGTCGACAAGCCGCGCATCCTCGGCACCTTTAACGAGCCCATTTCCGACTGGCTGTCGTTTTACTGCTTCACCTATTTCACCGACCGCGACGGCAAGTTCCAGCTGAAAAGCCTCGCCGAGTCGGCCTTTGACCCGTTGTCGCGCACCTGCCGCTTCATGCTCACCGAGGAAGCGCACCACATGTTCGTCGGTGAAACCGGTATCGGCCGCGTCGTCAGGCGCACCCTCGAAGTGATGAAGGAACTGGGCACCGACGACCCGGCGGCGATACGCCGCGCCGGCGCCATCGACCTGCCGCTGCTGCAAAAATACCTCAACTTCTGGTTCACCTCCTCGCTCGACTTGTTTGGTTCCGAGGTGTCATCCAACGCCGCCACCTCTTTTGCCAGCGGCATCAAGGGACGGCCGGATGAGGCCAACTACGCCGACCACCTGTGCACCGACAGCAGCTTCGAGGTCGAAGGCCCCAAGGGCAAAGAGTCAGTGGCCATGCGCAACGCCATGAACGAGGTGACGCGCATCGCCTACGTCAAGGATTGCGAAATCGGCGTGAAACGCTGGAACATGCAAATCAAGCGCGCCGGCCACGACCTCGCGCTGACCCTGCCCTCGACGCGCTTTCGCCGTGGCATCGGCGTCTGGGCCAATGTACCGACCACGCCGGAGGGAAAAATCATCAGCCGCGAGGAATTCGACAAGTCCATCGGCGACTGGATACCCACCGAGGCCGATCGTGAATATGTAAAAAGCCTGATGCAACGCGTCACCGCGCCGGGAAAAATGGCCGGCTGGGTGGCACCGCCCGATCGCGGCATTAACAACCTCGCGGTTGACTACGAATACGTCCGGCTGAACTGAGCGGCACGCCACCAATGACCACGCCGAGCCCCGCATTACCACCATCCCGGGGGCTGGCACTGTGGAACCTGGGCTTTCGTCCTTTCTACCTTCTCGCCGGCGCATTGGCGGCGCTTGGCATGCTCGGCTGGGTGGCCCAATTGGCCGGCTGGCTTGGCACCCACACCTATGTGCGCGGACCGTTGTGGCATGCGCATGAAATGATTTTCGGCTATGCCTTTGCCGTGATCGTCGGTTTCCTGTTCACCGCCGGACGCAACTGGACGGGACAGCCGACACCCACCGGTGCCGTGCTTGCATTGATCGCGGGGCTATGGCTCGCCGCCCGCCTGCTGGTGCTGACACCCTGGCCGTGGGCGGCCGCGGCGGCCGATGTCGCATTTGCGCTGGCCGCCGCCGCCGGTCTCGCCCGGCCCTTGCTCGCGGCAAAAAACCGGCGCAATTATTTTTTTGTCGCGCTGCTGCTTGCTCTGGGCGCGGCCAATCTTGCCTTTCATCTCGCCATGGCCGGGCTCGCCACCTTCCCGGTGCAACGCGCACTGCAATTGGGCCTCGACCTGGTGTTATTCATCATGGTGCTGATGAGCGGCCGCGTCATTCCGATGTTCACTGCCAACGGCATCCCCGGCAGCAAGCCTGAGCGCCTGGCTTGGCTGGAGCGCAGTGCCATCGGCAGCGTGCTGGCATTGCTTGCAGCCGATGCACTTGGTGCACCGCCGGCAGTGGTGGGCGCCATCGCCGCCTTTGCCGCCCTCGGCAATGCGGCGCGGCTCGCCTTGTGGCAACCGTGGCGCACCCTCAGCCGGCCCATCGTCTGGATCCTGCACGCCTCTTATGCCTGGATTGCACTAAGCCTGCTGCTGCGTGCGCTGGCCGTCTTCGAAATTGTGCCGGACAACCTCGCCACCCATGCCTTCACCGTTGGTGCTGTCGGTGGACTGACCCTGGGCATGATGACGCGCACCGCGCGCGGCCACAGCGGGTTGCGCCTGGAGCCCGGCCGGCTGGAAATCGCCGCCTACCTTTTGCTGCAGCTTGCCGCCCTCACACGCGTGTTTGTGCCACTGCTGCTGCCGGGGCAATACCTTAACGCGGTGATCGCTTCGGGTCTTTGCTGGAGCCTTGCCTTCACGCTGTTTGTCGTGAAATTTTCGCCCATCCTGCTGCATCCGCACCTGGACGGACGCGAAGGTTGAAATGGGATATGGCTGGAGAACCGCTCTGGGCGCGGGTTTCCAGCCGTTTCACTCCCGATCAGGCGGCCAATTTTGCGCGCGCGTAGTCGAACGGGAGCGGCTTGCACTTGCCGGCAAGGATTTCCCCAAGCCGTGCGCCGGCCAGCGGTTTGCCAAATTGTGCATTGCGCATCAGGATGCGGCCCTTTAGCTGCTCGACCGACATCTCCATCATCAGCTTCCAATCGGCGTCGCCGAGCCCCTCGCTGTCGAGGCCGACCACACCCTTCAACATGTGGCCGAATTCATCGTCATAGACGCGCGAGCACGCTTCGGCGATGGCACGATCGGCTTTTTCGTGCCCCGGCGTGGGCCGGTCGCGCAGCTTCATGCCTTCGGAGAACAGCGTGCAATAGCCGCCCTCGGTAAAGCGCAGCGCGCGATGGCCGAGCTTGCCGTAACGCTCGCCATGACTGTTGCGCAGCGCGGTCAGCGCGTCATCTTCGGCGCGGCCGGGCATGCGGTTGTCCTCGCGCCAGGTGTAGAGCGCGGCCGGGTTGATTTTTTCCTCGTCCGGCAGCGCCAGCGCGTCGTAGGCGTCGGCAAAGGCGCAGTAATGCGCAAACTCGGCCCACAGGCCTTCGGCGATATCGAGCACCTCGTGGCGGTCGACGCCGGTGTCGATTTTCGGGAACATTTCGGTCAGTTGTTCCAGCGGTCCGAGGAACAGGCCTTTTTTCTTGCCATCGGTGCTGGCGCCCCAGACTTCCTTGAAGCATTGCAGCGCCAGCCAGGCGCGGTCGGTCTCGCGCGTGCGCTTGTCCCAGCGCCAGTAGGTGGTGAAGACCTCCGCCTCGCCGGCCCAGTAGGGTGCGGCGACGTCGATCAGGCGGTTGAGTTGGCTGCTCGCTTTCATGAAAATGATCCCTGAAAATTAAGACATTGTGTCATTGCGAGAAACAAAGTGACGAAGCAATCTTGCAGCGTTATGAGCGAACTCGCAAGCACGACAAGATTGCTTCGCTGCGCTCGCAATGACCAGATAGCCTAATCGACCTTGGCGCCCGAGTCCTTCACCGCCTTGGCGTAGCGCTCGAGGTTGCGCTTCATCATTTCGCCGTAGGCTTCGGGCGTGTTGCCCACCGGCACCGCGCCCAGGGTCGTCAGGCGTTGCACCGTGTCCGGGTGCTTCACCGCCTTGGCCACCTCAGCGGCGAGTTTGGCAATCACCGGGCGCGGCGTGCCGGCCGGCGCAAGCAGGCCGATCTCGGAAACGAAGTCGTAGCCTGGAATGGTTTCGGACACGGCCGGCACCTCGGGCGCGAGCGGCGAGCGGGCGAGCGAAGTAACGGCAATCAGTTTGGCCTTGCCCGCCTTGACATGCGGCCCGACGGCGGCCAGCGCGGTCACCAGCATGGTCAGTTCGCCGCCGATGAAGGCCGGCACCGACTGGCCCGAGCCCTTGTAAGGCACATGCACGATATCGATGCCGAGGGCCCCCTTGAAGGATTCCATCAGGATGTGGTGCAGGCTGCCAATGCCGGCCGAGCCGTAAGTCAGCTTGCCCGGCGCCGCCTTGGCCGCGGCCACCAGTTCGGCCACCGAATTGATCTGCGCCGAGGGCTGCACCACCAGGAACAAGGGGATGGTGGCGATCAGGCTGATCGGCGCGAAATCCCTCGCCGGATCGTAGGGCAGCTTGGCGAACATGTAGGGGTTGATGGCGGTCTGCGGCACATCCGGCACCAGCAGGGTGTAGCCATCAGGCGCCGCCTTGGCCACCGATTCGCTGGCCGAAATGCCGCCGGCACCGGGCCGGTTCTCGACAATGAATTGCTGCCCCATCGACTCGGCAAGGCGCTGGCCGATGACACGCGCAAACACATCGGGTGCGCCGCCCGCCGCATAAGGCACGATCAGGCGCACCGGCCGGTTGGGGTAGTCCTGGGCCCGGGCCACGCCCGTCAGCGCCAGCAAAGCGACCAGGATCGCAACAATTGTTCTCACCTGCTTCTCCTTCGAATCAATCGGCAAAAGCGCGCCACTGCTACTCTATCTTGCCGATCTTGCGCACCACCTCGATCAGGCGCTTGGCGTCGTCGTCCCAGTATTTCTTGAATTCCGGCGCATCCATGTAAACGATCGGCGTTTCAATCCGCGCCATTGCCGTCTTGAACTCCGGGTCCTCGGCGGTCTGGCGCACGGCGTCGCGCAGCGTCTTCATCACCGCCTCGGGCGTGCCCGCCGGCGCAAACAAACCGGACCAGATGTTGTACTCGACGTTGTAACCGAGTTCCTTCAGCGTCGGCACATCGGGCAGCGAAACGATGCGTTTGCCGCCCCAGCTGGCAAGGGCGCGCAACTTGCCCGCCTTGATTTGCGCGATCGCCACCGACGGTCCCAGCAATCCGGCATCGACCTGCCCACCCAGCAGCGCGTTAAGCGCCGGGCCGCCGCCCGCGTAGGGGATGTGCTTCATCTTGATGCCCGCGGCATTGGCGAACATCTCGGTGGCGACGTGGTAGGTACCGTAGTTTCCCGATGAAGAATAATTGATCGCATCGGGGCGCTTTTTCGCATCATCGACGAGATCCTTGAGCGTCTTGTACGGGCTGTCGGCGCGCACCATCAGGATGGTCGGGTCGGCCGAGAGCAGCGCAATCGGTGCCAGTTGCGACAACTCGAACGAAGCCGCCCTGCCGGCGACGCGGTCGGCCTCGGGGTTAGTGGATACGCTGGCGAGGGCCATCAGCAGGGTGTAGCCGTCGGGCTTGGCCGTGGCCACGGCCGCAGCGCCGATGGCGCCGCCGGCACCAGGGCGGTTGACAATGACCACCGGCTGCTTGAGCAGCTTGGCCATGACGATCGACGCGGGACGTCCGGTCAATTCGGCCACCCCGCCCGGCGGGAAAGGCACAATCATGGTGATGGGTTTGGACGGAAAGGCGTCCTGAGCCAGCAGCGGCGTCACCGGCGCGACAAGCATGAGGCCGGCGAGCAAGGCGAAGGGAATGGCGGATTTCATGGTTCTCTCCTCGGGGTGATGCACATTGTTGTTTTTCGCCATGCTAGCGCGCTTTGGCCCAGACTGCAGTGTTCGTAGCAGGAAGCGATGCAGGCTATCATAACGGCCGTGTACCCCCGCCCCATTCCGCTGCGATGAAAATCACCCGCGTCTCCGCCACCCCGCTGGACATTCCCGCCCGTGTGCAGCTCGCGGGCGTGGACAAGACCACGTCATTGTCGGTGTGCCTGGTGGAAATCGAAACTGACAGCGGCCTCATCGGTCACGGCTTTACCGCCATCACCGAAGAAGAAGTCATCGCCGCCATCGTGCGCGAAATCGCCGGGCCGGCGCTGGTTGGTGAGGATCCCCTTGCCACGGAACGCCTGTGGGAGAAGCTCTACTGGCTGTTGTCGCCGCGCGGCCAGACCGGCTACGCCAGCCACGCCATTGCCGCACTCGACATCGCACTGTGGGACCTCAAGGGCAAGGCCCTGGGCATGCCGGTGTGGAAGCTGCTAGGCGGCGCGCGCAACAAGGTTCCCGTCTACACCACCTTCGGATTTGCCGTGTTCGACCGCGAGCAACTGGCCGCGGCGGCACAGCACTGGGTTGCGCTGGGACACAAACGCCTGAAAATGGTCGTTGGCCACCATGCGCTGCAACGGCGCGACGAGCCGCGCCCGTTGGCCGGGGTGATCGCCGAGGACGCGCGGCGCGTGCGCGCGGTGCGCGAAGCGGTCGGGCCGGATGTGCAACTCTATATCGACGCCAATTGCAGCCTCGACCTGCTCCATGCACAGACACTGGCACGCAGCATCGCCGATTGTAACGTGACGTTTTTCGAGGAACCTGTCACGCAAAACGATGTGCGGCAAATGGCCGAATTGCGGCGCAGCACCGGCATGCGCGTCGCCGCCGGCCAGAATGAGGGCCTCGCCTTTCGCTTTCGCGACATGCTGCTCGCCAACGCGGTGGACGTGCTGCAACCGAACGTCGCGATCAGCGGCGGTTACAGCCAGTGCGTGAAAATCGCCGGCATGGCATCCGCATTTAACGTAAGCATTGCGAACGGCGGCGCCTGGCCGCACCACAACATGCACCTGCACGCCGGCCTTGCCAACGGCGGCTTGGTTGAATATCACTATGTTGCAGTGCTGGTCACCGAACAGATTTTCGAAGGCCTCGCCAGGCCCGTGGACGGCTATTTGCACCTGCCTGAAACGCCGGGGCTGGGCTTCACGCCGCGCGCCGACGTGGTGAAAGAGCTGGCCAAACGACCAACCTCGCATGGCAAGGGCAAGGCCTGAGCACGCCCGTACAAAAAGAAGGAGACCATGATGAACACCAACGCCGCGCGCTTTCGCGCTTTCGTGACCGCGCTCGATGAACTGGTCGGCAGTGCCGCTGGCGATGAGCCGCGCATCCTCGACCAGGGAGAAAAGCTGCTGCACGATCTGGTCATGCACGACGACTGGCTGCCCGACGAATTTGCCAGGCCCGAGCCCGGCACCTACCGCCAATATCTCTTGTATTGCGATCCGCGCGAGCGCTTTTCCATCGCCAGTTTTGTCTGGGCGCCGGGCGCCGGCACGCCGGTGCACGACCACACCGTCTGGGGCCTCGTCGGAGTGATGCGCGGCGCGGAGCTGTGCCGCGAATATGCCCGGCCGCAAGCGGGCAAGGCGATGCTGCCGATGCAAGTGCAGGGCGAGCATACAGTCGGCCCCGGCGGCGTTGATCGCGTGTCACCCACGGTGGGGGACATCCACACCGTATCCAATGCCCTCGCCGACCAGATGTCGGTCAGCATCCATGTCTATGGCGCCAATATCGGCGCGGTCAGCCGCCATGTATTTGACGCAGCGACCGGCGCGGCCAAGCCCTTTGTCTCCGGTTATCACAACAGCGTGTTGCCCAATTTCTGGGACCGCTCAGCCGAAGTGCGCACCGCGCTGCGGGGCGGCGCATGAGCACACTCATCGTACAGCGCGAAGGCGAACTCACCCGCCTCACTCTCAACCGTCCCGACAAGGCCAATGCCCTGGACGCCGCGCTGGTCGAAGCCTTGCTCGGCGCCGTTACGATCGCGCACAACGACGGCACACGCCTGCTGGTGCTCGATGCCAACGGCAGGAACTTCAGCGCCGGCTTTGATTTTGGCGACTATGAAACGCAAAGCGAAGGCGACCTCCTGCTGCGCTTTGTGCGCATCGAACAATTGCTGCAGGCGGTGTATCACGCCCCCTTTGCCACCCTCGCCCTCGCGCAAGGCCGCAACTTTGGCGCCGGGGCCGACTTGTTTCTCGCCGCATCCTTGCGCGTCTGCACCGCCGACAGCAGCTTTCGCATGCCCGGCCTGCGCTTTGGCCTGCAACTGGGCACGCGGCGGCTTGCCGCGCGCATCGGCGACGAGGCGGCGCGCGCGCTACTGGCCGACAGCCTGGTCATTGACGCCGAAGAGGCCCTCGACCTGGGCTTTGCCAGCGAACTGGTCAAGGCCACCGACTGGGCCGGGCTTGCCGGCGACGTGCTGCAATCGGCCCTGCTGCTCTCGCCCGAGGCGGCCGCCAGGTTGCACGCCGCAACACTGCGCGACACGCGTGCGCTGGACATGGCCGACCTCGTCGCCTCGGCGGCCGCGCCTGGCATCAAGGCGCGCATCGCGCAGTTTCGCGAAAAAGCCTGAGCCGTGGAACACTTCACGGCAAACCCGGTCTGACTGGCATGCGCATCTTCCTGCTCGCCCTGCTGTTGTGCCTGCCTGCTTCGGCGGCATGGTCGCAACCCGTCGTCGCATCAGGCTCCCAGCCCGTGCGCGTCATGGCAGCGGCGCATCTGCTGGCCGAATTGCGTAATGGCGGTTACGTGCTTTATTTCCGTCATTTCGCCACGGATTTTTCGCAGAACGACGAAAAAATGCGCGACTTCGACGATTGCGCCAACCAGCGCCTGCTCACCGACCGCGGCCGCAGTGATGCGCGCCGCGTTGGCGCCACCATGCGCGAACTCAAAATCCCGGTCGGACGCGTCCTCGCCAGCCC
>CAMAWC010000122.1 GCA_945861875.1 Bordetella parapertussis | reverse complement strand
GCCGGCACGCGGCTCTTGGCCGCGTATCCGGCGCTGAATGTTTCCGGCTTTATCGCCGATTACGCCCGCGGCCTTGCCCTGCCCGAGTTCACCGGCGTGCCGCTGCGCAAGAAAGCGGTGTTTTTCCCCGGCGCGGAAATCGGCCGCTTCACGCCCTTCGAGGCGCAGGCATTTCTCGCCATGACACGCCGCCTGGTCGGGTCCGGCGGCGTGCTGCTCATCGGCGTTGACCTGAAAAAAGACTGGAACATACTGAGCGCCTCCTGCGACGATGCCGCCGGGGTGATCGCCGCATGGCACCTCAACCTGCTCGAGCGCATCAACCGTGAGCTGGGCGCCGATTTCCAGGTGAGGCGTTTTCGCTACGGTGCCACCTACGACGAGGCCCACGGCCGGGTAGAGACCCATCTTGAGAGCGAATACTCGCAATTCGTGCGCATCACCGGGCAGCGCATTGATTTTCGCGCCGGCGAACGCATCCAGACCGGCATCGCCAGCAAGTATTCGGTCGCCGAGTTCGAGGCCATGGCCAAGGCGGCGCGCTTTCACTGCCAGAACGTCTGGACCGACCCGAACAACCTGTTTGCGGTGTTCGGGTTGGTGGCGGTGTAAAGCGATGGGAAGTCCCTGCTGGCGCGAATGGCGCTTACTCAAGCAAAATCCGTCATTCCGGGGCCGCGTAGCGGAACCCGGAATCCATGGGGTTCGTCGCGCAAATACAAACCCAACCCCATGGATCCCCGCTCCCCGATAAAAACATTCGAGGACAGGTTTCGCGGGGATGACGGCATTCATTGAGGTCGTGTGTCGCTGGAAACCTGCGCCAGACTTGGCTTTCCAGCCGATCGTGCTGTTCGGCGCGATCAAAAAATCCCGGGTAGCAGAATGCTCTTGTCGACCTTGGTGATGTCGCGGTGGCCGCACAGTGCCATGGTGACATCGAGTTCGTTGGCGATGAGTTGCAACGCCTTGGTCACGCCCGCTTCGCCCATGGCCCCCAGGCCGTAGATGTAGGCGCGGCCCAGCAGCGCGCCCTTGGCGCCAAGGGCGATGGCCTTGAGCAGGTCCTGGCCTGAGCGGATGCCGCCGTCCATCCACACTTCGATGTCCTTGCCCACCGCGTCGGCGACCGCCGGCAGCGCCGAGATGGAGGAGGCCGCACCATCGAGCTGGCGGCCGCCGTGGTTGGAGACGACCAGCGCGTCGGCACCGCTCTTCACCGCGAGCTTCGCATCCTCGACATCCATGATGCCCTTGAGTATCAGTTTGCCGCCCCAGAGTTTTTTCACCCACTCCACGTCGGCCCAGGTCAGTGACGGATCGAATTGGCTGGAAGTCCAGGCCGACAGCGAGGACATGTCTGCAACACCCTTGACGTGGCCGACGATATTGCCGAAACCGCGCCGCGGCGTGCCCAGCATGCCCAGGCCCCAGCTTGGCTTGGTCGCCATGTTGAGGATGTTGGGCAGGGTCAGTTTGGGCGGCGCCGAGAGGCCGTTTTTCAGGTCCTTGTTGCGCTGGCCGAGGATTTGCAGGTCGAGGGTAAGCATCAGCGCCGAGCATTTGGCCGCCTTGGCGCGCTCTATCAGGTCGGCGATAAAGACGCGGTCCTTCAGCATGTATAGCTGGAACCAGAAGGGTTCGGCCGAGTGGGATGCGACATCCTCAATGGAGCAGATGCTCATGGTCGAGAGCGTGAAGGGCACACCGAATTTGGCCGCGGCGCGGGCGGCGTGGATTTCACCGTCGGCATGCTGCATGCCGGTGAGGCCCACCGGGGCGAGGGCTACGGGCATGGTCACGTCCTGGCCGACCATTTTGCTGCGGATGGTGCGGTTGGTCATGTCCACCGCGACACGCTGGCGCAGGCGGATTTTCTGGAAGTCGTCGACGTTGGCGCGGTAGGTGCTCTCGGTCCAGGCGCCCGAGTTGGTGTAGTCGTAAAACATCCGCGGCGTGCGCTTTTTGTAGAGCGCGCGCAGGTCGTCGATATTGGTGATGACGGTCATGGTGGGGCCTCCGTTATTGCGTTTTTCTGCCTGGTTTATTTGGTCTGGGTTAACTGACAACAGGCTGGAAAGCGGCCACTGTCGCGGCTTTCCAGCCTATTCTAGGTGTCGCGATAGCCGATTGCACGCGAAATTTTTGCCGCGGTCTCCCGTACCAGCGCCGCCCAGTCTGCTTTCATGCGCTCGGCCGGGGCGGACACCGAAAGGCCGGCCACCAGCGCGCCCGAATCGTCGCGAATGCCCGCGCCGATGCAGCGCACACCGATTTCAGCCTCTTCGTTGTCGTGGGCAAAGCCTTGTTTGCGCACCCGCGCCAGTTCTTTTTCCAGTGCGGCCAGGCTGGTGAGTGAATTTTTGGTATAGGCCGGCAGGCGGGAGCGCGTGGCATAGGCCTTGAGGTCGCCTGCGCTGTCGGCGCTGAGGAATAATTTACCCACCGCGGTGATGTGCAGCGGCGCACGCGCACCGACGATGTTGACCACACGCATCATGGCACGGCCGCCGGAGGTGCGTTCGATATAGACGATTTCGTCGTCGCGACGCAGCGACAGGTTGACCGCTTCGCCGGTCGCCGCGTGCAGTTCGCGCATGTGGGGCAGGGCGTGCTCGCGCACGCTGATGCGCGACTTCACCAGGTTGCCCAGTTCGAGCAGGCGGATGCCCAGGCGGTAGCTGCCCGGGTCGACGCGCTCGACGAGGTTTGCGCTGACCAGTGCGGCGAGGATGCGGTGCGCGGTGGACGGATGCAGCGCCGTGGCTTGTGCCAGCGCCTTCAGCCCGACCGGCTCGGCGTGCAGCGCCAGTACGTCGAGCAGGCTGGTCATGCGGACGATGACCTGGATGGAGTTCTTGGAATCGGTTTCTGACATAGGGTAAGGAGTAAAAGCGGGCAGGGGCTTGCAGGCTATTGAATGATGAAAGTCTACCCCACAATACGGAATGCCGGCAAAGCCGCCTCCCGTACCGCGGTGCTTTTTTGTGCGCGGTTCGGAAGTTGCGCCGGAGTTGGCTACAATGACGGGGTGAGCCAGGCAGGCGCCTGGTTCCTAATCCCCTGTGAGAAAACCATGAACAAACCCGTCGAGATTCAAACCGTGCCCTTGTGGATAAACGGCAAGCCGGTGGCTGCGAAAAGCACGCGTAGCGCTGATGTGACCAATCCGGCCACCGGCGCGGTGACGCGCCGCGCGCCCATGGCCGGCAAGGCCGACATTGATTCCGCGGTGGCCGCCGCGCAAGCCGCTTTGCCCGCCTGGCGCGATACGCCGCCGCTGCGCCGCGCGCG
This sequence comes from Bordetella parapertussis, assembly GCA_945861875.1. GTDB lineage: Bacteria > Pseudomonadota > Gammaproteobacteria > Burkholderiales > SG8-39 > CAITSH01. The sequence continues at coordinate 6,175 of CAMAWC010000122.1, read as the reverse complement.
CATCATGCAAAAATTCCTCGCGCTGATGCAGGCCAACCAGGCCGAGCTCGCGCGCCTCGCCTCCGAGGAGCACGGCAAGACGCTGCCCGACGCCATGGGCAGCGTGCAGCGCGGCATCGAGGTGATCGAGTTTGCCTGCGGTATCCCGCACCTCCTGAAGGGCGAGCACACCGAGAACGCCGGCACCGGCGTCGACTGCTATTCGCTGCGCCAGCCGGTCGGCGTGTGCGCCGGCATCACACCGTTCAACTTTCCGGTGATGGTGCCACTTTGGATGTTCCCGGTGTCGATTGCCTGCGGCAACACCTTCGTGCTGAAGCCCTCGGAAAAAGTGCCGTCGGCTTCGATGAAAATGGCCGAGCTGTTCAAGGAGGCGGGTCTGCCTGACGGCGTGTTCAACGTCGTGCACGGCGACAAGGAGGCGGTCGACCTGATCCTCAATCACCCGGGCATTTCCGCGGTGAGTTTTGTCGGCTCGACGCCCATCGCCAAATACATTTACGAAACCTGCGCCAAAAATGGCAAGCGCGTGCAGGCGCTGGGCGGTGCGAAAAACCACGCCGTGGTGCTGCCCGATGCCGACCTCGAGTTCACCGCCGATTCACTGATCGGCGCCGGTTACGGTTCAGCCGGCGAGCGCTGCATGGCGATCTCGGCGGTGGTGGCGGTGGGCGCCATCGCCGACCCGCTGGTCGCCTTGCTGAAGAAAAAAGCCACCGAAGTAAAAATTGGCCCCGGTGACGCCGCCGGCATGGACATGGGCCCGCTGGTGACCAAGGTGCACCGCGACAAGGTCAAGGGTTACGTCGACATCGGTGAAAAAGAGGGCGCGAAACTGGTTCTCGATGGCCGCACTTACAAGCCTGCGGCAGGCTATGAGAACGGCTTTTACCTTGGCACGACGCTGTTCGACAACGTCAAGACCGACATGACCATCTACAAGGACGAGATTTTCGGGCCGGTGCTGATCGTGTTGCGTGTCAAGACGCTGGACGAGGCCATCGCCATGATCAATGCCAACCCCTACGCCAACGGCACCGCCATATTCACCGGATCGGGCGGCGCGGCGCGGCGCTTCGAAAACGAAATCCAGGTCGGCATGGTCGGCGTGAACGTGCCCATCCCGGTGCCGATGGCGTTCTTTTCATTCGGCGGCTGGAAGAACTCGCTGTTCGGCGATCTGCACGTGCATGGCATGGAGGGCGTGAAGTTCTACACCCGCACCAAGGTCGTGACCAAGCGCTGGACCGATTCGAGCACGCCGGCGCCGGGGCTGAACATGCCGACGCTGGGCTAGGCGCAATATCGCTCATCGGCTGGAAACCCGCATCTGTGGCGGATTTCCAGCCGATTTCATTTCAGCCTCAATGTTTGGGGCGGCGCTCGAATAGGAAGTGGCAAAGCAGGGACCCGGCGAGCATGGCGATGACGAAGGCCGTTGCCTCGACGCTAGGTCGCGAAAGCGCGGCTAGCGCAGGACCCGGGCAGTAACCCGCAAGGCCCCAGCCGGCACCGAAAATCGCCGCACCGGCGAGCAGCTTGCGGTCTATGTGAACCACCGCCGGCAGCGTAAAGTGGCCGCCGAACACCGGACCCTTGCGCTTGAGCACAAAGCGGAATGCGATCGCCGTCACGGCCAGCGCCCCGCCCATCACCAGCGCCAGGCTGGGATCCCAGTCGCCGGTGACATCGAGAAAGGCCTGCACTTTTTTCGGGTTGACCATTTGTGACACGGCTAGTCCCAGCCCGAACAGCAGGCCGGACGCGAGGGCGGCAATGTTGCGGCCCATGTCAGAGTGCTCCCGCAAATCGCAGCGCAAACACCGCGCCGGCGCCGAATGCCATGAACACCAGCGTGGCGACGATGGAGCGTGGAGACAAACGTGCAATGCCGCATACGCCGTGGCCGCTGGTGCAGCCGCTGCCCAGGCGGGTGCCAAAGCCCACCAGAAGCCCCGCGGCGATGGTAAGGCCGAGTGGAAAGTCGGCGCGGGGGCTGAAGGCTGGCGGCGCAAACCACAGCCATGCACCGGCGCCGCCAATGATGCCGGCGATGAACAACAGCCGCCAGGCGGTTTCGCCGCGCGCGGCGTGCATGGCACCGTTGAGGATGCCGCTGATGCCGGCGATGCGGCCGTTAAGCCACAGCAGCAGTGTCGCGGCCAGGCCGATCAGTGCTCCGCCGGCGAGGGCGGACCAAGGGGTGAAGTTGTGCATGGGCTTTGGCCGTCCTAGCTCAGGCCTTGGCCTTTACCGGGCAGGTGTTCACGCCCAGCAGGGTGTAGAGCGGGCAAAAGCTGAACAGGCCGGTGGCCAGCGGCACCACGCCAATCCAGCCCCAGACGCCGATCATTCCCGCAAGGGTCAGGCCAATCAGTACCAGGCCCGCAACAACGCGCAGGGCGCGATCAATACCGCCGACATTCAGTTTCATGGTTTGCTCCTGTGATTTGGACTGTCATTGGTGGCCGGTAAGCTTCGGGCACCTTTTTTGGGTCGCAGACGAATTGCGCTTGACGACCTTGAATGCATTATATACTATACCCCCCACGGTATCAAGTACTGATTTCGGTGCTGATAAGTGATTTCGGTGCTGATAAGTAAGTGTTTGCGAACCTTTTTTTAACCTCGCTACCCGCCGGGCGTAATCAGTGTGAAGGAGAAGCCCTATGTCTGAAAATCTTGAAGAAAAACACCGTAAAGACCTGATTCTGCGTCTAAAACGCGTCGAGGGGCAGTTGCGTGGCGTGCAGAAAATGATCGAGTCCGGCGAGGAGTGCGAGAAAATCGGCGAGCAGATGGCCGCCAGTCGCAAGGCGCTCGACCGCGCCTTTTACATGATGATCGGCTGCATGCTCGAACAGCATGCGGGAAAAGATCCGTACCGCGCCAGCGAGGTCACCAGCCTGCTCGCGCGCCTGGCCTGAAAGGAACCACCATGTCACTGGCACTCATGCAGTTATTCGACGCCGAATCGTCGACCTATACCTACCTATTGCGCGACGAAGCTTCCGGCGAGGCGGCGCTGATCGATCCGGTGGACACCCAGGCCGAACGAGACCTTGCCCTGCTCAAGCGCGAAGGCCTCACGCTGCGCTACACGCTGGAGACCCATGCCCACGCCGACCACATCACCTCTGCGGGAAGCCTGCGCAAGCTGACCGGCGCGCAGGCGGTGGCGCCCGCCGGCTGCAACATCGGGCCGGCGGATATCCAGGTTCTTGACGGCGAGTTGCTGCGTTTGGGCGGCGAGCAAATCCGCGTCATCCACACCCCGGGGCATACCGCAGGCAGCGCGAGCTACCTGTGGCGCGATAACCTGTTCACTGGCGACTCGCTGCTGATCATGGGCTGCGGGCGCACTGACTTCCAGGGCGGTGACGCGGGCGCGCTCTATGACAGCATCACGCAAAAATTATTCACCCTGCCCGATGAAACCAAAGTGTGGCCGGGCCACGACTATCGCGGATTCACCGTCTCGACCATAGGGCGCGAAAAGGCGCACAACCCGCGACTTGCCGGCCGCAGCCGCGACGAGTTTATTGCGCTGATGGGCAAACTCAATCTGCCCAAGCCCAGGCTGATCGAAGTGGCGGTGCCGGCCAACCAGCGCCTGGGCATTCCGCACGGCTGAGGCGGGCTGCCGGTTGGCTAGAGCCAGCCGGACTTGCGAAAGCGCCGGAACAGGTAGACATCCAGGCCCACCATCATGGCCAGGGCAAACGGATAGCCGAAGGCCCACTTCAATTCCGGCATCTGTTCGAAATTCATGCCGTAAATGCCGGCGATCATGGTCGGCACCGCGACCAGCGCGGCGTAGGCGGCGAGCCGCTTGGTCACATCCGACTCGCCCAGGGTGATCATCGACAGGTTGACCGAGATCGCGGTGGTCACCATGTCGCGCGTGGAGTCGATCGACTGGTTGATGCGCACCAGATGATCGTAGACGTCTCGAAAATAGTCATTGAGACCGGCGCAGGCCTGCGGCACGCGCCCGCCGTGAAGCTTGCCGACGGCCTCGATCAGCGGCGTGACGGCGTGCTTCAGGATCATCAGTTTTTGTTTCAAGCCGTACAGCGCCTCGATATTGGCGCGGGCGTTGCCGCCGGAAAAAATCCGCTCTTCGATGTCCTCGAGTTGCTCCTCGAGTTTGTCCAGGATGGGGAAATAGCGGTCCACCACGGCGTCGATCAGCGCATAGAGCACGTAGCCCGAGCCGTGGCTGAGCAACTCGGGTTCGCGCTCGCAACGGGCGCGCACGTCGGCAAAGCCTTTTTGCACGCGGCTGCGCGTCGAGAACACGAAATTGCGCCCGACAAAAATGTTCGCCTCGCCGACGTGCAGTTCGTCCTCGATGAATTCGATCATGTGCACGACGCAAAAAAGAATGTCGCCGTATTCCTCGAACTTCGGCCGCTGGTGGCCGTACAAGGCGTCCTCGACGGCAAGGTCGTGCAGGTTGAACTCTTCCTGCATCTCGTCGAGTTCGGCGGCGTCCGGATCAGCCAGGGCCACCCAGACAAAACAGTCGGGACGGCTGATGTAGTCGCTGATTTCCGGCTTGGTGATGTCGGCGAGCTTTTTGCCGTTCTGGTAAGCGACGCAATTGACGAGCATGGGATGATCCTCTTGAGGCGACCATGATAGCAATCGCGGCCGCCGATGGCGATGACAGCCGTGCTACAGCCGTCCCACTTGTCTAGAAACCGTACCCTAGAACCCGTACCCTAGAAACCGTACCCTAGAAACCGTACAGATGGGCCGGGTTGTCCACAAGGATGCGCCGGCGCGCGGCCTCGTCGGGGGCCCAGTCGAGCAGCATGTCCAGCATGGCTGAACTCGGAGGTGCAGACGGGAAGTTGGGTTGCGGCCAGTTGCTCGCCCAGATGCAGCGCTCGGGGGCGGCCTTGACCAGGGCGCGGGCAAGGACACTGACGTCCTCATAGCCGGGCGGGCCGCTTTTCGATGTTTCGTAGGGAGCCGCGAGCTTGACCCAGGTGCGACCGCCCTCAAGCAGGCGCAACAGCACCCGGAATCCCGGATGATCGGGTGCCACCGGCTCGAGAAACTTGCCGTTGTGGTCGATTACGAGCCTTCCAGGCAGTCTGTTGAGCATGGCCTCGTATTGCGGCAGGTCGCGCCCGTCCAGCTGCAAATTGATGTGCCAGCCAAACTCGTGCAGCCGCGCCGCCATCGGTTCCAGCGTGTCCCAGGGCAGCAGGCCGCCTTTCAGCATGAAATAACGGATGCCGCAGACGCCGGCGCGGCTCAGGCGTTCGATTTCGGCATCGTCTGTGCCCGGTGCGATGACCGCAACACCGCGAGAGCCCGGACCGAAGGCCGCCATCGCCTCGAGCGTGCAGCTGTTGTCAAAGCCGTAAGCGGCCGGCTGCACCACGACGACCCGCTCCAGGCCAAGCTCTTTTTGCACCGACTGGTAGGCGGAAATGGGTGTGTGCGGCGGCTTGAACGGCGCGCCCGGCACGGCGGTGTAGCGGTCATCATAGACATGCATGTGGCAGTCGGTGGCACCTGCGGGGGCTTTGAGCTGGGGCTTCATGTGAGATGCCTAGTGTGAAAGGGTGAAAGGGTGAAAGGGTGAACGGGTGAAGGAGTGAACGGGGGAATGATGCCGCAAGCATCCGCGCTTCGCCACCCTGTTGACGGACTGTTGGGGCTGAAACGGCCCCCGGCTGGCGTAAAATACGCCTTCCTTATTTCATCACGATGACGCCATGCCCAATCTAAGCCGCCGCACCGCAAGCCTTGGCACCGAAAACGCCTTTGTCGTCCTCGCCGAGGTCAACGAACTCATTCGCCAGGGCAAGGACATTATTTCGTTTTGCATCGGCCAGCCCGATTTTCATACGCCGGTGAATATCCAGGACGCGGCGGTCAGGGCGATCCGCGAGGGAAAACACGGCTATACGGCGTCGGCCGGGATTGCCGAACTGCGTGAAGCGGCGGCGCGCTACATGGGCGGCATGCGCGGCCTGACCATCGATCCGGAGCATGTGGTGGTCGGCGCCGGCGCCAAGCCCTTTATCGCCTATGCCATCCTGTGTACCACCGATTACGGCGCCGGCGACGAGGTGATTTACCCCAACCCGGGCTTCCCCATCTACGAGTCGCAAATTCTCGCCCACGGCGCGGTGCCGGTGCCCTTGTATTTGCG
>CAMAWC010000121.1 GCA_945861875.1 Bordetella parapertussis | reverse complement strand
GGCGCCGGCCTGCCCAAACTCTGACCCGGACTCCCGCCCCCATGACCCTTTCTCGTCTCGAACCCTTCATCGACGGCGCGCGCGTTGCGCAGGCCGGCGCCACCATCACGCTGGTCTCGCCGGTGGACCTCAGCCCCGCGGCCGAGCTGACCGAAGCCGACGCGCAATGCGTGCGGCGCGCAACCGAAAGCGCGCACGCGGCCTACCTCGCCAATCGCAAGGCCAGCCTTGCCCAGCGCGTGCAGTGGCTTAACGCCGCCGCGGCCGCGGTGGAAAAAGCCGCGCCTGAAATCACTGAAATGCTGATCCGCGACATCGGCAAGCCGCGCCGCGCCGCGGCGTTCGAGGCCAACCGCTCGGCCGCATTTCTTCGCACCACGGCCGCCGAAGTGCTCAGCCTGCGCGGCGAAACCATACCGGTGGACGCCGCGCCTGCCGGCGCCGGGCGCATCGGCTTCACCCGCCGCCATCCCTACGGCGTGGTGGCCGGCATCACGCCGTTCAACGCACCGATCAACCTGCTGATGCAAAAAGTCGCGCCGGCGCTGGTCGCCGGCAACGCCATCGTCGTCAAACCGCATCCGGCCGGCACGCGCGTGGCGCTGCATGTGGCCGAACTCTTTGCCGCTTCCGGCCTGCCCAAGGGCCTGTTCAATGTGCTGACCGGCGACCGCGCACCGGCGGCGGCCCTCGTCGCCGACGAACACGTCATGGCCATCACCTTCACCGGCGGCACCGCGGCGGGCGATGCGCTCGCCCGTGCCGCCGGTGCGAAAAAATTCCTCGCCGAACTCGGCTCAAGCGCCGCCAACATCGTGCTCGCTGACGCCGACATCGCCGACGCGGCCAAGCGCATTGCCCCGGCGGCCTTCGAGGCAAGCGGCCAGCAATGCATTTCGGCGCAACGCATTATCGTCGAGGCATCGGTTTACGACGCCTTCCTCGCCGCCTTTGTCGCGGCGACGCGTGCGCTCAAGGTCGGCGACCCGGCGGACGAGGCGACCGACGTCGGCCCGATGGTGTCGATGGCGGCAGCCGACCGCGTAATGGCGATGGTCGAGGATGCGCGCCGGCGCGGCGCGCACATTGCACTGGAACCCCAGCGCCGCGATTGCCTGGTCAGCCCCGGCATCATCACGCGCGCGCCGCGCGATGCGAGCGTGTGGCGCGACGAGGCCTTCGGCCCTCTCGTCACCGTCGAGCCTGCCCGCGATGCCGACGAAGCGCTGGCGATGGCCAACGACTCGCCCTTCGGCCTGCAAGGTGCCGTCTTCACCCGCAGCCTGAAACAGGCGATGCGCTTTTCCGAGGACTTCGAGGTCGGTTCGCTGTGGGTCAACGAGGCCAGCCGTTTTCGGCTCGACATGTACCCGTTTGGCGGCGCCAAGCGCTCGGGCTTCGGCCGCGAGGGGGTGCGTTACGCCATCGAGGAGTTGTCGCAACTGCGTTTCACCGGCATGCGCTTCGACACCTGAAGTGCGCCCGCGCCACACACCGGAGACCCCCGCATGGCCACACCTTCGCTAGACCTGCCCGCGATTCCCGCGTCCCTCGCCAAACGCATGGCCGAAATCGGACCACGCTGGGCGGAGAATGTCTCCGGTCATGTGCGCGAAACCACCGAGTTGTACAGCGCGGTGCTGGCGCGTTCGCCGCGTGACGGCCTTGCAGTGACACGCGACATCGCCTACGGCACGCACGCCAGGCAGGTGCTCGACGTGCACGCCGCGGATGGCGCCAATGCCGCGCCGGTGCTGGTGTTTGCCCACGGCGGCGCCTTTGTCGAGGGCAACAAGGAGCGCACGCCCGAGGTCTATGCCAATGCGCTGCGCTGTTTTGCGCGCCACGGCGTGGTCGGGGTCAACATGGAATACCGGCTTGCGCCCGAATTCAAGTATCCGGCGGCAAGCGAGGATGTGGCCGCCGCACTGGAATGGACGCGCACCAACATCGCACGCTTTGGCGGCGACCCGGCACGTATTTACCTGATGGGCCATTCGGCCGGGGCCGCTCACACCGCCTCATACGCCTACGACGCGCGATTGCACGGCGCGGCCGGTCCGCGCATCGCCGGGCACATTGTGGTCAGCGGCAGGGTGCGTGCCGAAACGCGTCCGGACAATCCCAACGCCGCCAAGGTCGCCGCCTACTACGGCGCCGATGCGGCCTTTCTTGAGGACTGTTCCGGCGTAAGCCACATCAACGCCACCAGCGTGCCGACGATGATCGCGGTAGCCGAATTCGACAACCCGCTCATCGACGTGCACTGCCTCGAACTGGCGCACCGCCTCGGCCGGGCGCAAAACCGCGCCCCGCGCACGGTCTGGCTGGAGGGCCACAACCACACCTCCATAATCGCCAGCCTCGACACCGCCGATGACCGCCTGGCGCGCGAGATCCTCGCCTTCATGCGCCGCGGACGCTAAGGCCGCTTACACGCGCAGAAGACCCAGGGTCACGCGGATTCTGGCGCTTCTTGCTTCCGGTTAATATGTTCGCATGAGCCACCGCATTCCCCGTTTCGATTTTGTCAGCCTCGGCGAATCGATGTTGCGCCTGAGCGTGCCGTCCGGCCAAAGGCTGGACGATGCGTATTCACTCGACATGGAACTGGGGGGCGCGGAGAGCAACGTCAGCGTGGCCCTGGCGCGCCTCGGATGGCGTACCGGCTGGGTCAGCCGCATGCCCGACCACGCCCTGGCCAATGCCGTGCTGCGCGCCTTGCGCGCCGACGGCGTGGACGTGTCGGCGGTGAAGTCCGTGCCGGGTGAACGGCTGGGCACTTACTTTATTGAATATGCCGCGGCGCCGCGCGCCACACAGGTCATTTACGACCGCGCAGACTCGGCCGCCTCGCGCATGCGCGCGGATGACATCGACTGGGATTACCTCCTTGATACGCGGGTGTTGCACCTGACGGGAATCACCGCGGCTTTAAGCGATAGTTGTTATGCGGTGCTGGTCGAAGCAATCGCGCGCGCACACGCCGCCGGGGTAGTGGTCAGTTTTGACGTGAACTACCGCGCCAAATTGTGGACGGCTGCGACCGCCGGGGCGAAATTGCGGCCCTTGATCGCCACGGCGGATATTTTGTTTTGCAAGGGCGCGGATGCCGAGGCCTTGTTCGGCTGCAAGGGGGAGCCGCGCCAATTGATGCGGGAATTACAGGCCCTCACCCGGGCACCGGCGATTTTCTGCACCTTTGGCGACCAAGGGGCGACATTGTTAGGCGGCGGCGAGTTTTCCGCCCAGCCGGCGCTGGCCGTGCAAATCATCGACCGAATCGGCAGTGGTGATTGCTTCGCGGCGGGCGTGCTCGACGGCTGCTTGTCGGGCGTCGCCTCTGCCGGAGGAAGCTTTTACAACATTGCGACCTTGCGCGAGGGCCTGCGCCGCGGGGTGGCCATGGCTGCGATTGCATTGACGCAGAGCGGCGACCGGGTGCTTACCTCGCGCGCCGAATTAAATGCGGTACTCGGATCGGACAGCCGCGATATTTCACGCTAAACAGGAGCTTGATTGAAAAAGGGGGCGACGCCCCCTTTGTATCCCCCATGTCAGGGTTTATCGGGACGGAAGCATGCGTGTCTTTGCCGATTTTTATCTGTCTTTGGTATTTTTCAGCAACCTGTTAGGTGAACAACATGCCCGTCATTGAAAAAATTCTTGCGCAAAAAATCGTCGCGGTGGTGCGGCTGGAGGACTACGGCAGCGCGGTGGACGTAGCCAGGGCGCTGGTGGCGGGCGGCGTGAACGTACTTGAATTCACCCTTACCGGCCAGGGTGCGCTCGAAGCCATCACGGCAACGCGCAAAGCCCTGGGTGATTCGGTCTGTGTCGGCGTGGGAACAGTCCTGACGCCCGAACAGGCGGATGCGGCACACACCGCCGGCGCACAGTTTGCAGTGACGCCGGCCTTGCGCCGCGAGGTCATCGCCCGCTGCGTCAAACAACAGATGCTGGTGTTGTGCGGCGGCCTTTCGCCGACCGAGTTGCTCGAAGCGCACGAAGCGGGTGCGGAACTGGTAAAGGTATTTCCGGCGCGGCTGGGTGGCCCGAAATACATCCAGGATGTGCTTGCGCCGCTGCCCTTCCTGAAGCTGGTCCCGACCGGCGGTGTCAGCCCCGAAACCGCGCGCGATTATCTTGCGGCCGGCGCGGTGGCGGTGGGCATAGGCGGCAACCTGGTCTCGAACAAGCTGGTCGCCGCCGGGGCGTTTGAGCAAATTAGCGCCGGGGCACGCGCGTGCATGACCGCCGTACACGCAAAGCCTTAGCGAACTGTTGTCGATTGCCGTTTGTGACATCATGTCCCGGCCGCGATACGGCGCCAGCCCGCCACGGTACCAGCCGTATTCAAATTGCACCTGAGGTGATTGAATGAACAGACGAGACGCCGTACTGGCACTTGCCGCGATGGCCGCGGCGCCGCGCATTACGCTGGCACAGGAGTACCCGGCAAAACCCATCCTCATGGTGATGCCGCTGCAGGCGGGCAGCGCGGTCGACATCATGATGCGCATCGTCGCGCAGAAAATGGGCGATAACATGGGACGCCAGATCGTGGTCGAGAACCAGCCAGGCGCCGCCGGCCTGATCGGCACCGAGCGCGTCAAGCGTGCCGCGCCGGACGGCTACACCATAGGCGCGCTCAACGACAGCATCCTGACCATGATCCCCAATATCCGGCAGGCGCCCTACGACCCGGTCAAGGACTTCATGCCGGTGGGTATCGCCGCCGGGATCACCTGGGTGCTGGTGGTCAACAACGACCTGCCGGTAAAGACCGTCGCCGAGTTCATCGCGCTGGCGAAAAAACAGCCGGGCAAGATCGACTACTCCTCGGGCGGCAGCGGCAGCCCGCAACACGTTGCGATGGAGGCGTTCAAGGAAGCGACCGGAACCTACCTCGTGCACATCCCCTACCGCGGCGCGACGCAGGCCGCAGTCGACGTGATTTCCAACCAGGTGCAGGCCCACTTCAGCGCAGTATCCATCGTGCTGCCCTACATTAAGTCGGGCCGCATGCGCGCGCTGGCCGTGCCCAGCCCAAAGCGCTCGCCGCTGCTGCCCGATGTGCCAACCATGGCCGAGGCCGGGGTACCCGGATTTGAATGGTTCACCTGGGCATCCATCGTGTTGCCGCTCGGCACCCCAAAACCGATCGCCGACCGGCTCAATGCCGAATTGGTCAAGGCCGTCAACGCCCCCGACGTGCGCGAGAAACTGGTGTCACAGGGACTGGATCCCATCGGCTCGCCGCCCGAGCAGGTGACGCAGTGGACGCAGGCGGGCTTGAAGCGCATGGCCCAGATCGTCAAGCGCGCCGGCATCACCGCCGGTTGATTTGACCGGAACACAATCGGGACAGCGCGACCGGCCCCCGGCCTCGCTCTACGTCGCCGAATCAGGCCATTGCACGGAAGGCGGATCGGGCAGCTTGAATATGTCGCAATTGCCGGCAAAATCGCCGGCGCCATCCTCGCTCCACATCAGCACGGAAAACAGCGCTGGCGCATCGATGGCGACGATGGGGTAGTGCCAGGTACCCATCGCGTAATTGACTCCCTGCGGCGCAGTCGCAAAAAACGCCCTCAGCGTATCCGTCCGCGGTTCGCCGCGGGCATCGGAGAGGCAGACACAGACCAGGTAACGCTGCGCGCGCATCGGCAGGAATGCCTGGGTCGAACGCGGGTGGCGTTCGAGGTAATCGAGCGAAATCGGTCCGCGGCTGGGCGATACATCGCTCAAATACAATTCCGGCGGACGGGTCGGATGGCCGCGAAAGCGGACATTCTGCAGGTAGCGCTGCGCGCGCCCGTCGTTCATGTCGCTGCCCTTTGTCCCGGCGACCTCGATCACCTCGCCGTAAGGGGAAAATAGTTCGGCGCTGAGCGCTTGTGCAACAAGTTTTGCTGACATGGTCGTGAAGCCGGCTAAGGTTTGGTGCGCATGATTATGCTGGATGCGGCATCCGCCGCGTTTTCCGGTCTAGCCGCCCGACGGCTGCGCCAGCAATTTCTCCAGCGCCACCAGGTCATTCACCGGTGCGAGGCAGGTCATGCCGCGACACAAATACGCGCTCACACCCGTCGCCGGCGCGGGTTTGTCCAGCAGCGGCGGCAGGCGGCCGGCATCCGTTGAAACCCGGACGGGCACCGCAATCACCAGCGTCATAGGCTGGAAACGCGCTACCAGAGCGGCTTTCCAGCTGGTCAGGTCTTTTCCTTCGCCGCGCAACACCAGCACTGCGGGCGGTTCCAGGGACTCTTCCAGCGCCATGCTGAGCGTGGCATAGCCGCCGGGGTTCTTCGCCATGGCCGGGTAAAACAGCGCGATCGTGCGTTCGGCCGCGGTAAGGAAACGCGTCTCGCCGCTGAGGTGGCCGAGGCGTTGCAGCGCGAAGGCGGCGACACCGTTGCCCGAGGGCGTGGCGTTGTCGTGGCCGGGCTTGGTGCGCTGGATCAGGCGTTCGTGGTCATGGCTGGTGAAAAAGAATCCGCCGGCCTCGCGGTCCTCGAACTGCTCGAGCAGCACTTCGGCCAGCTCTTCGGCGAACTCAAATTCGTCCACCCTGAAATCAGCCTGCATCAACTCGAGCAGTGCGGCGAGCAGGAAGGCGTAATCGTCGAGGTAGGCATTGAGGTGGGCGCGGCCGTCCTTGTAGGTCGCCAGCAGTCGCTCTTCCCGCCACATTGTTGTGCGGATGAAAGTCAGGGCCTTGCGCGCCGAGGCCAGCCAGTCGGCGCGCCCGAACACGCGCGCGGCGCGTGCCATGCCGGCGATCATCAAGGCGTTCCAGCTGGCGAGGATCTTGTCGTCACGACCGGGCCAGACGCGACTTGCACGCACGGCGAACAGCTTTGCGCGCGCGCTTTGCAACAGCGCCGCACATTCGACCAGCGGTTTGCCCAGGCTTTGCGCCACCACGTCCAGTTCCCGCGCAATATAAAAATGCCAATACGCGCCCTCAAAGTTGGCGACGCCATCGAGGCCGTAATGCGACGCAAGCACGGCGTACTCATCGGCGCTAAGAATCTGCTTCAACTCGCCGGGCGTCCAGACGTAAAACAGGCCCTCCTCGCCTTCGGAGTCGGCGTCATAAGCCGAGTAATAACCGCCCTCGGCCGATTGCATTTCGCGCATCACCCAGGCGGCGGTCTCCTCGGCCACGCGTTTGAACAAGGCGTCGCCGCCTGCGGCATAACAGTCTGCGGCGAGCGACAGCAGCGGTCCGTTGTCGTAAAGCATTTTCTCAAAATGCGGGATGTGCCACTTTGCATCGGTGCTGTAGCGCGCAAAGCCGCCGCCAAGCTGGTCATAAATACCGCCTTCGGCCATTTTTTTCAGAGTGAAGGTCGCGATATGCAAGGCTTGCCCCTCACCCGTCGCGGCGTGCCGGCGCAACAGCAATTCGAGATCGGTCGGGTGCGGAAATTTCGGTGCACCACCAAAGCCGCCGAACTTCGGTTCAAACGCCGCCTTGAGTGCCTCGATGGCGTTGTCCATGGTCGCGGCGGCAAACTCGGAATGATGCGCCGCGCCCGATGGCTGCATGCGTGCAAGGGCCTCGAGCAGGGAGGCGTTTTGCTGCTTTATTTCCGGCTGGCGTTCGCGATACAAAATGGCGACGCGTTCGCACAAGTCCGGAAAACCCGGCCGGTTGTAGCGCGCCACCTTGGGAAAATAAGTGCCGCCGAAAAACGGCGTGCCCTCGGGCGTGAGGAACATGGTCAGCGGCCAGCCGCCGTTTTGCTGTGTCAGCAGGTGGTGCGCGCTCTGGTATATCTGGTCGAGGTCGGGCCGCTCCTCGCGATCGACCTTGATGTTGATGAACAGGCGGTTCATAACCGCCGCCACCTCGGCGTCCTCGAAGGACTCGTGCGCCATGACATGGCACCAGTGGCAGGCCGAGTAGCCGACCGAGAGCAGTATGGGCTTGCCTTGCGCGCGCGCAAGGGAGAGCGCCTCTTCGCCCCAGGGGAACCAGTCCACCGGGTTGTGACTGTGCTGCTGCAGGTAGGGGCTGGTTTCCTTGGCGAGGCGGTTCACCGTTCCACCCCTAGCCACCGGCGCGAATCTGGCGCCGGCGCACCCAGGCGCTGATGGCATCGACCAGCACCACCAGCAGCAACATGGCGATGATCACCGTGCTCGCCTGCGCTTCGTGCAGCAGCGATAACTCGTAATAGAGCATCTGGCCCAACCCGCCGGCGCCGACAAAGCCGAGCACCGTGGCCATGCGTATGTTCATTTCCCAGCGATACAGGCTGTAGGCCACCAGTTGCGGCGTGATCAAGGGCAGCGTGCCGTAGGCAAAGGCCAGGCCGGCCGGTGCGCCGCTTTCGGCCAGTGCCACCGCCGGCTCGGGCGGCGCGTTCTCCAGCGATTCGGCAAACAGCCGGCCGAGCACACCCGCAGTGTGCAGCGCCAGTGCCAGCGTGCCGGCAAACGGCCCCAGCCCCGCGGCGAGCACCATCAACGCGGCCCACACCAGCTCGGGCACCGAGCGCAGGAAGTTGAGCAAAAAGCGCGTGACCACCCGCGCCGCCGCGCCGAAGCGTCCCGAGGCGGGCAAGGCCAGCACCATTCCGGCCATGGCCGCGAGCAGCGTGCCCACGGCCGAAATGGCGAGGGTCTCAAGCGCCCCCTTGCCGATTTTTTGCAGGAAGTCGGCGGACAGGTCGGGCGGGAAAAACCGCCGCACAAAGTCGAGCATGTAGCCGCGCGACTCCGCGGTGAACAGGCGTGAGGGGTCGATGGCAAGATAGGCAAAGCTGCCCCAGACCACGGCAACCAGTGCCGCCATGCCCAGCCAGCAATAGACGCAAAAACCCAGTGCGCGCTGGCGTTCGGCAAAGCTGACCTCGGCGGTGCTCATGCCAGCAACCTGCGGATCGCCGCGCTGATCGCATCGGCGAGCAGCACCAGCGCGAGGAACATGATGAGGATGGTCGAGACCTCGCCGCCGTTGAGCATTTTCATCGACTGGTCCATCAACTGGCCGAGGCCGCCGGCGCCGACAAAGCCCATGATGACCGAGGCGCGCACCGCGCACTCCCAGCGATAGACGGTGTAGGACGCCAGTTCCTGCGCCGCGCCGGGCAGCAGTCCGTAGAAGAAGGCCATCAGGCGGCCGCTGCCCGATTCGAGCAGCGCGCGCGCCGGGCGGGTGTCGCCCGATTCAAGAATTTCCGAATAAACCTTGCCGAGCATGCCGCCATACGTGACGGCGATGGCCAGCACGCCGGCCGCCGGCCCGAGGCCAAAAGCACGCACCAGCAGCAACGCCCAGACAATTTCCGGAATCCCGCGCAACAGCAACAGCGTGAAGCGCGCGAGGGCGCGCAAGGCTTCGCCAAGGCCGCGGCCGGGTCCCGGCCCGATGCGCGAAATCGACAGGCTGTACGACAGCGCGAGCCCCAGCGGCGCGGCAAGCAGCATGGCAAGCGCCGTGCCGGCGGTGGCCATGGCAAGGGTTTCAATGGTCGCCTTGAGTATGAGTTGCAGGAACTCGGTCGA
>CAMAWC010000120.1 GCA_945861875.1 Bordetella parapertussis | reverse complement strand
AACTGCACGTAGAATTTTTCCGCCAGCAGCGGCACCAGCGCGAGGGCCAGCACCACCGTCGCGAGGACGGCAATGCCGGTATAGGCATCGTTGCGCGTGGCGTTCACAACTTTTTCCCGAACAGGCCTTCTGGCCGCCACAACAGGATGACCGCCATCAGCACGTATACCGTCATGCTCGAGAGTTCCGGCAGCAGTTTCAGCCCGCCCACCTCAAGGTGCAGCACCTTGCCGAAGGTGTCGACCAGGCCGATCAACAGCGATGCAATCAGCGCGCCCTTCACCGAACCGAGGCCGCCTATCACCACCACGACAAAACAAATGATCAGCACGTGGTTGCCCATGCCCGGCGCCACCGCCGAGACCGGCGCGGCGATCATGCCGGCAAAGGCGGCGAGCGTAATGCCGGCGGCAAAGACAACGCGATAAACGAGCTGGATGTTGATGCCCAGCGACTGCACCATGTCGCGGTTGCTCGCGCCGGCGCGTATGGTCATGCCGAGGCGTGTTTTCTGGATGACAAAGTAAAGTCCCAGCGCCACAGCGAGGCAGACCACTGAAATACCCAGCCGGTAAACGGGGTAAGACAGCGTGTCGGTGAGGGGGATGGAGCGGTTGAGCAACTCGGGCACCGGCAGGCTGCGCACATCGTCGCCCCACAACACGCTGCGCACTTCCTCAAACACAAGGATGAGGCCGTAAGTGCACAACACCTGGTACAGGAGGTCACGGTTATACAGCCAGCGCACCACCAGCCATTCGAGCAGCAAGCCGATCAGCACCGACGTCACGATGGCCAACGGCAACGCCGTCCAGAAGCTGCCCGTCACCCCCGCCAATGACCAGGCGAGGTAGGCCCCTATCATGTAAAAACTGCCGTGGGCGACGTTGATGATGCCCATGATGCCGAAAACCAGCGTCAGTCCGCTTGAAACCAGGAACAGCAGCAGGCCGTACTGCACGCCGTTCAGCAACTGGATGAGGAAGGTGTTGAAGTCCATTGTTGGAGATCGCGAAGGTGTGAACTGAATCGGTGAATCAAATCGGTGAAAAGTGAAGAAGTGAAAGGTGACAAAAGCCGCCCGGTGGCGTAATGCAGATTACAAAAATGAAGGCCGGCTGACGCCGGCCTCCTGATTTGAACTCCGGTCTCCCGCCGCTAGTCCATATTCACTTTTCACCTTTCGCCCGTTTCACCCCGGCATCTTGCACGCGGCAATCATCGCCGGATCGTCGTCCAGCGCCTTGACCGCCACGTCGGTCACACGGTTTTCGTTGCCACGCACCTTGCGCAGGTAGTTGTCGTGTACCGGGTTGTGTGCCTTGGACAAGGTCCAGGCGCCGCGGGGGCTGTCGATCTTGGCTTTTTCCATGGCCTTGATGATTTCGCCTTTTTTCGAGATATCACCCTTGACCGCGGCCAGGCCGGCGGCATACAGCACGCCCGAATCGTAACCCGCCACAGCATAGACATCAGGCTGCAACTTGTACGTCTTGGCATAAGAGAGGCGGAAGGCCTTGTTCTTGGGGGTTTCAATGCCGTCGCCGTAATGCAGGGCGGTTTCGACGCCCTCGGCCACACCGCCAAGGCCTTCGAGCACGCCGTCGGTCAGAAATCCGGGGCCGACCAGCGGCACGGTTTTCATCAACCCGGACTGGGCGTAATCCTTGAGGTACTTGGCCGCGCCCGCGCCGGCGAAGAACGAGTAGGTGGCATCGGGCTTGATCGAGGCGATCTCGGTCAGCAAGGCTTGGAACTCAGCGCCGGGGAAGGGAATCCACAACTCCTTGACGATGCTTTTCCCGGCACCCTTGAGGAAACCGTCCTTGAAGCCCTTGACGCTCTCCTCGCCCGCGGCATAACGCCAGGACAAGGTAACAACCTTGTTGACGTTGGGGCGCTTGGACATGACCACGCCCATGGCATAGCCCGACTGCCAGTTGGAAAACGAGGTGCGGAAAATATTCGGTGCGCACAAGGGCCCGGTTGCCGGGGCAAAGCCGGCGTTGGGAATGATATGCAGGGTGCCCGACTCCTTGGTGACGCGGATCATGCCCGCCGCCACGCCCGAGTGCACGGTGCCAAGCAGCATGTCGACCTTGTCGCGCGTCACCAGCTTGTTGACGTTGTCGGTGGCCTTGGCCGGGTCCGATTCATCGTCGACCTTGAAGAACTCGATCTCGCGCCCGGCGAACTTGCCGCCCGCCTCCTGCAAGGCGAGGCGAAAGCCGTTTTCGATGGCCACGCCCAGCGGCGCAAAGGTGCCGGTGTAGGGCAGCATCAGGCCGACCTTGATTTTCGCGCCCTGGGCACGGACGATGGCGGGAAAACCGGCGAGGCCGGCGGCGGCACCGCTTGCCGCCAGGAACTTGCGGCGGTCGAACGACTTGGTCTGCATTGCTCTCTCCTCGGGTCAGACTTGGAAAAACCTGCGGCTATTCTACATAAGAACCGGTTTTTAAATAACATTCGCCGTCATTGCGAGCGCAGCGAGGCAATCTCGTCACAATTGTACGGTTGGACACAAGACCACAAGATTGCTTCGCTACGCTCGCAATGACAAAACTACCTTCGGGCCGGCACGTCGTAGCTTGCCAGCAGGTCGTCGACCACGCCGTGCAACTCATCCCAGGGTGTTTCGCGGAAATTGTGGTTGCGCACGATAAACGACGCCCCGGCATAGAACTTTTCGTACTGCTGGTGGCGCCCGGCGAATTCCGAACCGACCAGGTCCCAGGCCAGCTTGAACAGCTTCATGCGCGCCGTCGCACCCATTTGCGGCGTCTGCCAGTACTGCTCGAACATGGCGCGCATTTTCGGGTCCTGCAGCACCGAAATGTCCGCCGGCATCTGGAACACGCCGCCGCCGCACAACTCACGGATAAGGTCGATGATTTGCGAGTGGTTTTCGGTGCACCAGTTAAGGCCGGCGTACATGTAGCGGCGGTTAAAGGTCTTGTGCCCGGCCGGCCAGTCCTCGGCGTCCTGGATTTGCCCGGCGATGACTCCGCCTAACGTCGCCTCCAGCGCGGCCAGCCGCCCCAGCGTCTCGCGCACCGCCGGAATCTGGTCGGCGCCCGAGGCCTGGGTGATGCGCGAGGCCAGCCCCACCAGCAGGCGCATTTTGGCGTGAAAGCGCACGTTCGACTGGTGGTTGCCGTAGCAATGCGCCGGCGTCTTGATGTAGATCTCGCGCGCCAGCACCGCATCGTTGTGCACGAACACCTTTTCCCACGGCACCTTGACCTCGTCGCACATGACCATGCTGTCGGTCTCGTCAAAGCGGTGGGCAAGCGGGCTGTCGAACTCGACCTGTGCATCGCGCTCGAAGGGCTTGCGCGACCACAGCGTCAGGCCCTTGGCATTGCAGGGTACGGCGCAAGTCACCGACTCGGCCAGCTGGTTGGGCGCGAGGGGTATCAGGTTGCCTATCCATATTTCATTGGCGAAAACCGCGCCGGTGGCGAGCATTTTCATGCCGGAGATCACAACGCCGTCGTCCTCCTCGCGCACCACGCGCAGGGTCGGGATGGGGATGTTTTGCTTGACATAGAACTCGGGGTTGCGCGCCGCCTGCGGCGGTATGACCGCATAACAGGCAAACACGTCGTTGTTGCGCATGTGCTCGTAATAGCCGGTCAGGTTGCCGGCGTACTGGCCGAACACCTCCGGGCAGATGGACATGCCGGCGACAAAACTCGCCACGTGATCCGGCGAGCGCCCTAGCAGGCCGTGGCTCAGGGCGGCGATCTTGCGGTGCAAGGCGGTGCGCTTTTCCAGGTCGGCCTTGGAGCGGGCACGCAGGAAATAGGCGCTGTAACGCTTGCCGCCCTCTTCATAACTCGCGGCCTCGCGGTTCTCGGCGGCCGCCTTCATGTCGTAAATGGCCGCGATACTGTGCGCCGCGTTGCGAAATGCCGGATGGGTGGTGACGTCGGTGACTTTTTCCGAGCCTATATAGACAATACGCCCGTCGCGCAGTGATTCGAGGTGTTCTGCGCCGGTTTTAAGCATGGTGTTTCCCGTTAATTACTTGCCTGACTACACTACCGATCGTCATCCCCGCGAACGCGGGAATGACGGAACTCCACCTATTTCTGCTTGCCGCTGGTTTCGTAATAATGGATTTCATAGAGCAGGCAACCCTCTTTGGAAGTAAACGGACCGTGATGCGCGCCCGGCGGCCGGCAGGCGTAGGTGAAGGCCTGCGAAGACTTGCCGCCCTGCCCCTTGTCGTCGTTGCCGACAATCAGGTCGCCCTTGAACAGGAACACCTCTTCCCAATGGTCGTGCACAAACGGAACGGTCGAAAAGGCGCCCGGCATAAGCCTGAGCAGGCGGGTACGGCTGCCGCGCTTGGCCGTCTCGTCGATATCCGAGGCGAGTATCAACTGGGTGAACCCGGGCGGATAACCGGGCGGCACTTCCCAGCGCGGATCGTTCATGTCCACGCCGACAAATTCAAGATGTTGCTTGGGTTTCATAAAATCTCCAGGAATGGAATCGTGCCGCGCGTGTTGATACTATCCACAACACAACCGGGCGAGCAGCGATAGAATGCCAGAAAAACCGCCGCAAAACAGTCAAAAGGAGACAGGAATGCTAAAACTTTATGGCCAGTTCCGTTCACGCACTTTTCGCGTCGCCTGGCTGTGCAAGGAATCCGCCATCCCCTACGAACACGTCGATGTCTCCATCTACGGTGATGCGCCGAAGGCCAAGGAGGCCTGGTTCGCGGCAATCAATCCCAATGCCCGCGTGCCGGCCATCGACGATGACGGCTTTGTCATGTGGGAGTCGGCGGCGATCAACCTCTACCTCGCGGAAAAATACAAGAGCCCGCTGTGGCCGGCCACGCCGCAGGGCCGCGGCCGCATGCTGCAATGGGCGTTTTTCACCGCCAATGACGTCGAACCGAACATGGTCACCGTAATGCAGCACCGCGTGATGTTCCCGCCGGAAAAACGCAACAACCAGCTCGCCGACAGTTGTGATGCTGCCCTGCAGCCCAAACTCAAGCTGATGGACGAGCACCTGGCGGAGAATAAATTCTTCGGCGGTGCGCCTGAAACCCCAAGGTGGGACATGGCCGATTTCATGGTGGCCAGCGTCTGCTATTCGTTTTCGGTGATGAAATACGACCTGGCAAAGTACCCGCACTTCCAGGCCTGGCTGGCGGACAGCATCGAGCGCCCGCAGGCAAGGGAAGCGCGCAAATTGCGGGAGTAAGGCTGCCGGCTGCGAACCCTTGCGCTGTCATTGCGAGCGTAGCGAAGCAATCTCGTCGCAACGTTTGGAATAGCGCAATGGCGACGGGATTGCTTCGTCGCTTCGCTCCTCGCAATGACAATTACCCCGTTGGGAATCGGTGCCTACCCGCGCTGACGCAGCTTGAAGCGCTGGATTTTCCCGGTGGCGGTCTTGGGCAGTTCGGCCACGAACTCAATGGTGCGCGGATACTTGAACGGCGCGAGGCGCGACTTCACGTGCGCCTTGAGTTCTTCCTCGGTGACGGATTGCCCGGGCTTGAGCACCACATAGGCCTTGGGCTTGATCAACTCCTCCTCGTCGGGGACGCCGATCACCGCCGCCTCGAGCACCGCCGGATGGGTGGACAGCGCGCCCTCCACCTCGAAAGGCGAGACATAAATGCCGCCGACCTTGAGCATGTCGTCGGTACGCCCGGCATAGGTGTAGTAGCCGTCGGCGCTGACCGTGTACTTGTCGCCGCTGCGCGTCCAGTCGCCCAGGAAAGTGGAGCGCGTCCGGGCGCGGTTGTTCCAATAGCCCGCGGCACTGCTCGGGCCGGCGATTTGCAATTCGCCGATCTGGTCGGCACCGCTCATGCGTGCGCCGGTCTCGTCGACCAGGCGCAATTCGTAGCCAGGCACGGCCTTGCCGGTGGTGCCGTAACGCACTTCCCCGGGGCGGTTTGACAGGAATATGTGCAGCATCTCGGTCGAACCAATGCCGTCGAGGATCTCGACGCCGAAATGTTCGGTCCAGCGCTTGCCGATGTCGGCCGGCAGGGCTTCGCCCGCGGAAGTGCAGATACGCAGCTTCAACTCTTTTTTGCCCGGCAGCTCCGGGCTGGCGAGCAAGGCGGCGAACAGCGTCGGCACGCCGTAGAACACCGTCGGCCGACTCACACCGTCCGGACCCTCGCGCAGGCGCTTGAACACCGCCGCCGGCGTCGGCCGCTCCGCCATTAATAGGGTCGTCGCCCCCACCGCCATGGGGAAAGTCAGCGCATTGCCCAGGCCGTAGGCGAAAAACAGCTTGGCGGCGGAGAACACCACGTCGGCCTCGCGCAGGCCGAGGATGGGCACGGCGTACAACTCGGCCGTCTGGATGAGGTGCGAGTGCAGATGCACCGTGCCCTTGGGCGCGCCGGTCGATCCGGACGAGTACAGCCAGAAACAGACATCGTCACTCGTGGTGGGCGCAGTCTCGAAGCGCGTGGCGGCCTTGGCCATCAAGTCGGTGAGGCGCTGGTGGCGGTGACCGAAACTGCCCGACACCACGACATGCTTGAGAAACGGCAGCTTGATCGGCTCGGCGTCGACCAGCGGCGCAAACACCGGCAGCAGGGCTTCCGAAACCACCAGCGCCTTGGCGCGGCTGTCGGTGAGCATGTATTCATAGTCGGTTGTGGTGAGCAGGGTGTTCACCGCCACGGGCACGATGCCGGCTTTGATGGCACCGAGGAACACCGCGACAAAATCCACCGTGTCGAGGTGGGCGAGCACGATGCGGTCTTCCATCTGCAGGCCGAGGCCGGTGAGCACGTTGGCGGCGCGATCAACCCGCTCGGCCAGTTCACCATAGGTGACCGCCCCGGCGTCATCGATGAACGCCACCTTGGCCGCGCGTCCGGCGGCAAGGTTACGCTCAATGAGGTCAAAGGCGGCGTTGTAATCGCGCGGAATGCTGACGCGCGGCGGACTGCTGCTGTGATCCGCCGAAGACAATTGGGGCATTGCTTGCTCCTCCTGGGTACAGCTGCCGCTGCTTTGTCGGCACTATTGATGTTTCCAGAATGCATGACAAACGTTCGTCATTCCCGCGAAAGCGGGAATCCAGTGACTTTAAGCGAACGTCGCTTGGTTCCCGCTTTCGCGGGAACGACTATAACGGGCAAAGTAATTGTTATGAGATATGAAACGCTCAATAATTACTATCGTGACAGTGCTATCCGGCCAGCACCGCGCCGTTATCGCAAAGCTTTATCCATTCCTGCACCCACTCGAGCGCGACCTCCTCGGGCATGGTGCCGGCCGATGCGTCGTGCAGCATCACCTCGCCGATGCGCCGCGCACCCAGTTCGCCGAGCAGGGCGTCGAATTTTTTCCCGCCAAAACAAAAAGTGTCGCCATAGGTACGGTCGCCCAGGGCAAACACCCCGTAGCGCACATTGGTCAGGTCGGGCCGCTGTTGTGACAGCGAATCATAAAGTGCCCTGGCATTGTCCGGCACATCGCCCTGTCCGTAAGTGGAGGTGCAGATGAGGAAGATAACGCCGGAGGCAAACACCGTCGCGTCCAGCTTGTCCATCTCCAGGGTGCGCACACGCGTGTCGCCGTCGTCCAGGGTGAGTTCGAGCTCCTGCGCCACAAGCTGGGCCGTGCCGGTCATGGTGCCAACGAGAATGGTGATATCCAGGGACATGCCTGCCTATTACTTCGGTTATTGCGCGACTCTAATCCACCCACGCATCTGGGACAAAACGAAATCAGGTAAGGAAGTTTATTGCTTTTTTGAACTGCGGCACTATAATGCCGTTTCAATCAAACAACAAGTATTATATTGCCTCTTCGACATGCACGCCCCGCTCCACCGCCACAACGAAAGCACGCGCAAACAGGCTCCCCGCGCCAAGTCCGCCGCACCCGGCGGCGAAAGCGCTTTTTTGCAGGTGCTGGGCGAGCGTGTGCGCGCCGCGCGTACGCAACACGACATGACGCGGCGCAGCCTCGCGGAAAAATCAAATGTTTCGGAGCGCTACCTCGCACTGCTCGAAACCGGCCAGGGCAACATCTCGGTGGTATTGCTGTTGCGCGTGGCCAACGCCCTGGGCCTGCCCCTCGCCACCCTGTTCCGTGAAAATGACACGCCCGGCGGCGACAAGGCACAGCGCATCGCACTGATCGGCCTGCGTGGCGCCGGCAAGTCCACGCTTGGTGCCGGCTTGGCCGGGGAAATGGGCATGCCCTTTATTGAGCTCGATCGCGAAATCGAGCGCGAAGCGGGCACCAGCCTGTCGGAAATTTTCCTCCTCTACGGCCAGCCCGGTTACCGCCGTTACGAAAAACGCTGCCTTGAAAGAATCATTGCGCAACACCATCGCGCGGTCATCGCCACCGGCGGCAGCCTGGTGTCCGAACCCGAAACCTTTGACCTGCTGCTCGCCTCCTGCACCACGGTCTGGCTCAAGGCCTTGCCCGAGGAACACATGGCGCGCGTCGTCGCCCAGGGCGACACCCGGCCGATGGCCGGCAAGCGCGAAGCGATGCAGGACTTGCGCCGCATTCTCGAGGGCCGTGACGCCCTTTACGGACGCGCCGACATCACCATAGACACCGCCGCCAAAGCGGTCGAAAAAAGCCTGCGGGAGTTGAAGCGGGCCGTCACCAAGCAACTGGAGGAACAAGCCGCATGAACACCGCCACCGATTCGACCAGCCTTGCCGCAGCCGTTGCGCTCACTTTTGACACCCATCCGGACCGCTACGCCCACTGGAAGCTGTCCTTCGACGGCGAAACGGCAACGCTGGCCATGGATGTCAACGAAGACAAGGGCCTCAAGCCCGGCTACAAGCTCAAGCTCAATTCCTACGACCTGGGCGTGGACATCGAACTCTATGACGCGCTCAACCGCATTCGTTTCGAACACCCGGAAGTCAAGGTGGTGGTGCTCACCAGCGCCAAGGAGCGCATGTTCTGCTCGGGCGCGAACATTTACATGCTGGGCCTTTCGACCCACGGCTGGAAGGTCAACTTCTGCAAGTTCACCAACGAGACGCGCAACGGCATAGAGGATTCGAGTCGCGACGGTGGCTTGAAATTCCTCGCCGCGGTCAACGGCGCCTGCGCCGGCGGCGGCTACGAGCTCGCCCTCGCCTGCGACGAAATCCTGATGATCGACGACCGCTCCTCGGCGGTGAGCCTGCCCGAGGTGCCACTGCTGGGTGTGCTGCCGGGCACCGGCGGACTCACCCGCCTCATCGACAAGCGCAAGGTCAGGCGCGACCTCGCCGATGTGTTCTGCACCACCACCGAAGGCGTGCGCGCCGAACGCGCGAAACAATGGAAACTCGTCGATCACGTCGCCAAGCCGCAAGTGTTCAAGGATGCGGTAAAACAACACGCGGCAAAACTGGCGCGCCACAGCGGCCGCCCGGGCAGCGGCAAGGGCGTGGTACTGGCGCCGGTGAACCGCCGCGCCGATGGCGCCGGCTATCACTACAACCATGTCGATGTCGCCATGGACAGCGCGGCACGCACCGCGACACTCACCGTTTCGGCACCGGCAGACGCCGGTCCGCAGGACCTGCCCGGTATCCACACGGCCGGCGCAAGCTGGTGGCCGCTCGCCATGGCGCGCGAACTCGATGACGCCATCCT
>CAMAWC010000119.1:0-9632 GCA_945861875.1 Bordetella parapertussis | reverse complement strand
CGGCCTTGGCGGTGGGGGCGCCGGCGGCGTAGCGCTTGAACAAGTCGGTCATCATGCGGCGTGCGGCGATGCTGTCGACCGGCCAGTTGGAGACGAGCAGGGCGCGCGCCCCGGCGTAAAAGAAGGCGCGACCGAGGCCGGAGACGGCCTCGGCGCCGGCGCCCTCGCCCGAGGCGGTGTTGCAGGCCGAGAGCACCACCCAGTCGGCGTTGAGCTTGAGCGCGAGGATCTCGTCCATGGTCAACAGGCCGTCGCCGTCGATGCCGGCCACTTCGGGGGCGGTGAGCGCGAGCGCCGGTTGGGTGAGGCCGTTCAGTTCGCCGGGGATCAGGCCGTGGGTGGCGAAGGAGATGATGCGCCGGTTGGCCAGGTTCATGCTCTTGACCGATTTTTCGTTGGCGTTCTTTTGCAGCATCAGATCCTGCAGCGGATCGGCGCCCAGGGTCTTGGCGATTTCGATCAACTCGTCGGCGGTATCGGGCAGGCGGGGCAAGAGCGCCAGTTCGGCCGAACTCACGTCGCTGGTCTTGGGCGCGTTGCGCAGCCGGATGGGCATGCCGCGCGTGGTGCTGGCGCCGGCGGCCGAAGCGACCAGCACCGGCGGTGCCGCCTGCTCTGCCGCCTGCTCCTTGGAGAACAGCGGGTCGCCGATACCAAGGAACAGCCGCCGCTCGCCCGTTGGCGCGGGCGTGCGCCGCAGCGTGGTCAGCGCGCTGATCGAGGGTAGTTGTGTCAATGCCACCTGGCGCACCAGCCAGGGCACCTGCTTGTATTCCTCAAAGGGCACCGCCGTTTTGGCCGGGGCGGGGCCCATGGCGGTGGGCAAGAGGCCAAGGGGCAGGGCGCCGAGCGCGCCGTGCGGCACCACCAGCAGGTGCGAGGCGCCCTTCCACGAGGCCTCGACCGGCTTGAACAAGTCCTGGTAGAGCCTGGCCGCAAGCTCGACATTGAAGGCCGGAATCTCATCGACCGAGGTGGCCGCAGGATCGAGCGCGCGGCGCAGCGTCTCCACGGTCTTGCCCACCTGCGCCGAGGTCAGCGCCACGCCGGCGTAGCCCGCCTCGCCGGTCTTGGGGATGGCCCAGATGAAGGAGGCGTCCTCCCCGAGGTAGACCGACACCAGGGTCTCGCCCGCGCGCAGCGCCGCCTGCGCCTGCGCGAGGGTGACCGGCTTGGGGTCGGTCAGCTCGGCGTAGTCGGGGAAGCGCTTCTCGATGTCGCGCTTTAACTCATTGCGCTGCTTGCCAAAGAGCTCGATGTCGCGGCGCAGGTCGGCGATGATCTTCGGCAGTTGTTGCTCTGGCGGCTGTGACAAGAGGCTCTTGAGCAATTCGGACAGGGTGTTGACGCGCCGCTGCAAGTCCTGCTCGCGCCGCGCCAGGTCGGCCAGCGCCGGGTCGCTGATGCTCGCGCGCGCGGCGCTGGCGGCCAGGGCGCGCTGCACCTGGCTGCCGCGCGCCACGTCGGCGAGGCGGAAGGACTCAGCCACCATATCGAGGCCGGCGGTGCTCAGCCCGGCCTTGCGCGCCGCCGACATCAGTTCGAGGTAGGACTCGATGATGTAGGTGAGGCGCTTGACCTGCCGGAGGCCGCCGGTGTCGGCGGCAATGTCGTTTCTGGCCTGCTCGATCAGGATGGGCACCGCCTTGCCAAAGTCGGCCAGGGCCTCGGCCTGCTTGCCCAGTTTGCCAAGTGCGATGGCCTGGAAGGCGCGGATTTGCGCCGTGCGGCTGTCGCGCTCACCCAGTTGCTTGCTGCTCCTCTCGAGCATGCGCGCGAGCATCACGCGTGCGTCCTCGGCGCGGCCCTTTTTCAACAACGCCGTCGCCCAGTCGATGTCGTCGGTGGGGGAGCGTTTGGCGATCTCCGGGTCACCGGCCACGCCGGCCTGCATTGCATCAAAGGTCGTCAGCGCGTCATCCCATTTGCCTTCGGCAACCAGGGTGGAGCCAAGGACTTTGCGGCCAAAAATCATCGAGCGCGAGCCCGACGATGCGCCGGCCGCTTCTGCGCTTTTAAGCGCTTCGCGCGCCATCAGGCTGGCATCCTGGAAGCGGCCCTGTTCCAGCAGGATGAAGGCAAAACCAACCAGGTGAACCGCCGTATCGACGGAATTGCGGCCCACCCGCTCAAGCGAACTCTTCAGGGATGCGCGGATGTTGAGCTCTGCTTCGCCCAGACGACCAAGCTGCTGCAGGACCTGCGCAAGCCGGCGTTGCTGCATTTCACCGAATCGAGTGAGAACCTCGGTGGTTGCGGTCGACCGATTGCCGCGCAAACGAAGTTCCTGTGCCGGCTTGTCCGCCTCGTGGTCGCGCAGCGCCTTGCGAAATGCCGCCTCGGCCTCGACGAATTTACCCTCGCTGGCAAAGACTTCAGCGCGGGCGCGCTCAACCCGTGAAGACCAGTTGTAACGGTAGATGGCGGCATTGCGCAAGCCGGAAATGGACTGAAATTTGGATTCGCTCGCGGCAAGTGCCTTGCGCGCCGCTTCGAAGTTGCCGTTGCCGGCATAGATCGTTGCGGCGAAGCTGTTCATCGCGACCACCATGCCGGAAAGGTTGTCCGGAATCTGGCCCAGAATCTCGTCGACGATGACCGACGCATTGACAATATTGCCGCCAATGCCTTCCGCGTTGGCAAGTTCACCCAGCGGCATTAGCGAGTCCTCTTCGCTGCGCACCATATACTGGCGCGCGGTGCGCAGGTCGGTGATTTGCTGCACGATGTTGCCGATTTTCGCCGCGGCACGTGCGCGCTGGACATAAAAGCGCAACAGTGTCAGCCGGTCGGTGCTCGCAGGCGGCTGGGCCGCGGCTTCTTCGCGCGATTTTGCCGCTGCTGCCGGGTCGGGCTTGTAGTGGTCCAGTATCTTGACAACGTCGGCGATCGAACGCGGGGCGGCTGTTTCGGGTCGCGCCGTGGTTTCGGCGGCGGCCGGGGCATCGGCCGACAACGTGCCGCCTGAAAAGGCGCTAAACAGGCAAAGCAGCGACAGCGTTGCTGTTCGTATTGTTTTCTTGCTGGGGGTATTTGCCACCATTTTTCCAGTAATCCGTCCGGCCGTGTTTCCGACAGTGCGCCAGCTTAACAGCATGTCCATGGACGCTGCCAAAAGATGCTTTCCCCGCCGTAACCTGCCCGCGCTTGCGGCGTGCCGCCCGGCAAAGGCATGATGCGCCATGGCTTGCCGCTACCCGCTCCAAACCCTGTTCGCTTTCTGGCTCGTTTCCGCCGGGTCTGGGGCTGTTTTTGCCCAGGAAGTCAGTATCGAGACAACGCGCCAGGGCGACTACATTGTCATCGATGCCAGTGTCGATCTGCAGACCGATGTGCGCATTGTCTGGCAGGTGCTGACCGACTACGACCGTCTGGCGGAATTCATCCCCGACCTGAAAAGTTCGCGCGTGGTCGAACGCAATGCCGAGGGGGCGGTGGTGGAACAATTGGGCGAGTATTCCTTCCTGTTTTTCAGTCAGCCGATTGAAGTGCGCCTGCAGGTGGTGGAAACCCCGCCGCACCGCATTGTGTCGCGCGCCATCGCCGGATCGTTCCGCGAAATGACCGGCAGCTACGACTTGTCGCCCGTTTCCGGCGGCGTCAGGCTGCGCTACGCCGGGCGCATGCAGCCCAAATTCGACCTGCCGCCGTTTATTGGCATGGTCGCCGCGCGCGCGGCGTCCGAAAAGCAGTTTCGCGGCATGGTCGACGAAATCATCAGGCGCAGCATGAAAGTCCCCTGATGAAGCTTGGCATCGCCACCTACAACATCCACAAGGGCTTGTCGCACTTCAACCAGCGCATGGTGTTGCACGAGGCGCGCGAGCGCCTGCGTGCCCTCGACGTCGACATCGTCTTCCTGCAGGAGGTGCACGGGGCCAACCAGCAACATCAGCGGCGGTTCCACAACTGGCCGGCCGAGCCATCCTACGAATTTCTCGCCGACCAGATGTGGCCCGAATTCTCCTATGGCCGCAACGCCGTCTACGACCACGGTCACCACGGCAATGCCATCCTGTCACGCTTTCCCATCGTCTCCTCCGAGAACCAGGACGTTTCCGATCATCGTTATGAGCGGCGCGGCCTGCTGCACTGTGAAATCGACTGGCGCGGGCAGCGCCTGCACTGCATGTGCGTGCACCTGGCGCTGCACGAGCGCGGGCGGCGGCGCCAGCTTGCGGCGCTGATAGAGCGCATCGAAGCGAGCGTTCCGGTCGGTGCGCCGCTGGTGGTGGCGGGGGATTTTAACGACTGGCGCAACAACGCCGGGCGACGCCTGGCCGAGGCGCTGGGCATGCGCGAGGCCTTTCGCGTCCATCACGGCCGCTCTGCCCGCACCTATCCGAGCGGCTTTCCGATGCTGAGCCTCGATCGCATTTACGTGCGCGGCTTTAACGTGCTCGGCGCCCAGGTGCACCACGGCCATCCGTGGACGCGCCTGTCCGACCACGCCGCCCTGACGGCACGGCTGGAGAAAGCCTGAGCATGGAATTTGTCGGTGGGAACCGGTTTTCGCTTCTGGTGGCCGGGGTTGAGTATTTCCCGGAGCTTGAGGCGGCCATTGCCTCGGCCGAGCGGGAGATTTTCCTTGAGGCCTATATCTATGCCGACGATGCCACCGGCCGGCGCATCACCGCCGCGCTCGCCGCCGCGGCGCGCCGCGGCGTGGCGGTGCATGTGCTGGTCGACGGCTTTGGTTCGCGCCTGATGCCGCCGCCGCTGCGTGAGGCGCTGCGCGCGGCGGGCGTGAAGCTGCAGATATTCGGCCCGGACATTTCGCCGCTGACCCTGCGCCGCCGGCGCCTGCGCCGCATGCACCGCAAGCTGGTCGCAGTGGACGGGCGCGTGGCCTTTGTCGGCGGTATCAACATCATCGACGACATTGACGAGCACAGTCCGGCGCAGCCGCGCTACGACTATGCGGTGCAGATCGAGGGGCCTCTCGTCGCCGAGGTGCGGGCGATGCTCGCGCGGCTATGGCGGCGGGTGTCCTGGGCGCACATGGACGTGCAGCTACGCGCCATCCCGCATGCGCCGGCGCCCTGCCTGCCCTGCGGCGACATGTCCGGCGCACTGGTGGTGCGTGACAATTTCCGCCATCGTGCCGACATTGAAGAGGCCTACCTTGGCGCGATCAAGTCGGCGCACGTGGAAATCCTGCTGGCCAACGCCTATTTCCTGCCCGGACGGCGTTTTCGCCACGCCTTGATGGAGGCGGCGCGGCGCGGCGTGCGCGTGGTGCTGTTGCTGCAAGGGCGTGCCGACCATCCGCTGCAGCACTATGCGTCACTGGCCTTTTACGGGGTGTTGCTCGACGCAGGGGTGGAGATTTACGAATACCACAAGAGCATGCTTCACGCCAAAGTCGCCGTCATCGACGATCGCTGGGTCACCGTCGGCTCGTCCAATATCGACCCGTTCAGCCTGCTGCTCGCGCGTGAGGCCAATATCGTGATCGAGGACAGGCGTTTTGCCGCGACCTTGCGCCTGTCGCTGCATCGTGGCATGGAGGAGGGCGCGATCGTCGTGCCGCCGGTGCGCTGGCGCCAGCAACCCTGGATGCGGCGCGCCCGCATCTGGGCGGCCTACGCGCTGGTGCGGCTGATGATGGGCCTGGCCGGTTACGGCAGGCCGCACTGAGTCACCCCGGCCTGCGCTGCATGATCTGCATGCTTTGCATGTGCATTACGCGCTCGTTCTTCTGGTTATAGACGTCCCAGCGCACCGTCGCCGTGCCGCGGTCGGGTTTGCTCGCCGACAGTTTGGCGGCGATGACGGTGGCGTTCATGCGCAACGTGTCGCCGGGGAAGACCGGCTTTAACCAGCGCACCTCGTCCACGCCGGGCGAGCCTATGCTCGCCGCTTCGAGCAGGTAGCTGTCGCAAATCAGGCGCATGCACACGCCCACGGTCTGCCAGCCGCTGGCGATAAGCCCGCCGTAGATCGATTTTTTTGCCGCCTCGGGGTCGGTGTGGAAATACTGCGGGTCGTATTCGCGGGCAAAGCCGAGGATGTCTGCTTCACTCAATTGCCGCGTGCCGCTCCCGAACACGCGCCCGACGGTGAAGTCCTCGAAGTAGTATTTGATCGTCATTTTTACTGTTCCTTGCCCTGGGCATGACCGCTTGGAAACGCCCGACTGGCGCGGGTTTTCAGGCATCGGTGGTGCTTTTTTAGGCCTGGCCAGGGTCTTATGTTTTGTCTGCGGGCTTGAACTGCAGCGACTTGTATTCGAGGAATTCTTCGAGGCCGTAGCGTCCGAGCTCGCGTCCTTTGCCCGATTGCTTGAAGCCGCCGAAGGGGGCCTGCATGTTGAACGGGCCGCCGTTGATGTCGATTTGCCCGGCGCGCATGCGCCGTGCGACACGCTGTGCGCGCGCCTCATCGCCCGACCAGACGCCGCCGGCAAGGCCGTAGAGACTGTCGTTGGCGATGCGCACCGCCTCGTCCTCGTCGCGGTAGGTGATGATGGAGAGTACCGGTCCGAAGATTTCCTCCTGTGCGATGGTCGATTTGGGGTCGACGCGGCCGAATACCGTGGGCTTGACGTACCAGCCGCGCGGCAGGCCTTCGGGCGCCTCGGCCCCGCCAACGAGCAGTTCGGCGCCCTCGGCGATGCCTTTTTTGATGTAGCCGCGCACGCGCTCGCGTTGCGCCGCTGAAGTCAACGGACCGAGCCTGGCGGTCTCGCCAAACGGGTCGCCGACGCTAAAGCCTGCGGCCACTTCTTTGGCAATCGCCGCCGCTTCGGCATAACGGCTCTCGGGGACCAGCATGCGCGTGTGGGCGGTGCAGGTCTGGCCGGAGTTGAGGAAACAGGCGTTGATGGTGCCTTTCACCGCGGCGACGAGGTCGGCGTCATCGAGTATCACCGAGGCCGATTTGCCGCCCAGTTCCAGTGCCACGCGCTTTACCGTGGCGGAGGCAAGTTCGGAGACGCGCTTGCCGGCGCGCGTCGAGCCGGTAAAGGACACCATGTCCACATCCGCGTGCGTGACCAGGGCCTCGCCCACCACCGGGCCGGTGCCGGTAACGAGGTTGAACACGCCCGGCGGCACGCCCGCGGCGTGGATGATCTCGGCAAGGATAAAGGCGTTGAGCGGCGCCACTTCAGAGGGCTTGAGCACCACGGTGCAGCCGGCGGCGAGCGCAGGGGCGACCTTGGCGGCGATCTGGTGCAGCGGGTAATTC
Organism: Bordetella parapertussis; assembly: GCA_945861875.1. Lineage (GTDB taxonomy): Bacteria > Pseudomonadota > Gammaproteobacteria > Burkholderiales > SG8-39 > CAITSH01. The sequence goes on along the minus strand of CAMAWC010000119.1, from coordinate 2,441 downwards.
CACGGTGTGATCGCCGCGACCACGCCGACCGGTTCGCGCAAAACCTGCGAGTTGCCGACTTTTTCCTCAAAGGCGAAGCCGGGCAGCATTTTTGCGTACATGGCAAAGGTGAAGGTCGGCGAACCGGCCTGGATGCGCGCGGCCAATTTCAGCGGCATGCCCACTTCGGCGCAAATGGTACGGGCGATTTCCTCGCCGCGCGCCTTCATGCCCTCGTGGATTTTCTGCAGCAATGCGGCGCGCTCGGCCGGCGTGGTCGCCGCCCAGGCATCGAAGGCCGCGCGCGCCGCCGCGACAGCGGCGTTGGCGTCGGCCGCCGTGCCCTCGGGAATGCGGCCGATCACCTCCTCGGTCGAGGCGCTGATGACGTCGATGGTCTTGCCGCCGGCGGGCTTCACCCACCGGCCGTTGATATAAAGCGCGTCGCGGATTTGCATGTCAGGGTACATTCAGATGAAAACACGTATTATAGCGAGCACCTACCCTTGGCCCGCGTCCGACCCGCCACGATGAACGCCCGTTTCCTGCCGCAAGTCATGCTGTTTGCCTGTGCGCTGATGGCCGATGGAGCCGCGCTGGCGGCGGATTCACGGGATTTTCGCGGCCATTTCCCCGATTACCCGGGATTCAGCGGTTACTTTGCCGCCAATCCGCCTTCCCCGGCCTTGCCCGACGGCCCCGAACAGGTCTTGCTGGTGCGCTACAAGCCGCGCTTCCTGCTGCCGCGCGACCATCCCGGCATGATCGATTTTTATGGTGATTACATCGCCCACGGCAGGCTTTACAACGCCGAGGGCAAGCAGCTGGCCGACAAGGTTACGCGCGAGGTGCTCAACGCGCACAGGAATGAACCGGGCGCGGTGTTTGTCCACGAAGCGCAAAACGCCAAGGCCCCGACGCCGGTGGTTTACGGGCGCATTGACCGCGACGTGGTCGATTTTGGCAACGGTGTGAAACGGCGCTTCACCTTTTTGCGCTATCACGCGGTGTTCCGCCAGTCGGGCCTGCCGGCCAGCCTTACCGGCTGGCGCGCCTTCCTGCTGAGCCTCACCGGCGACCTCGAAGACTGGCGCCAGCTCGACAACCACACCGCAGCCACCGTGGTGCTGGACGAGGAGGACCGCCCCGTCGCGCTGATGCTCCAGCCGCACAGTTACATGCGCACCTATGTGTTCGGCGTCGACGTCGCCCTGCCGGCGGACGGGCGGGCAATGATAGACGTGGCGATCCGCTCCAACGAACTGTACCGCCACGTCGAGGGTCGCGTGTCCTACCGTGCGGTGCGTTTTCTCGGCGAGGAGGGCATGCGCTACATGCTGGGCGGGGAGGCACGGCCGACGCTGTCGGCTGACGACATCACCGACAGCGTGCGCGAGACCGACTATTCGCTGCAGTTTCTCGCACCCGCCGACGCTTTTTACACCTTCAAGGGCCACCTCGGGCAAAAGCGCTCGATGACCGGCCGCGAAGGCCCGCCTGGAGCCGACTACCACACGCTGCCCGAGCTAAAGCCCCTGGCCATGCAAATGACGGCCGGCTACTGGCATCGCGATCACGCCGGCGACCGCGAGCGCTTTGAGGCGACCTACGGCAAGACCGGCGATTTGCGCGACTTTGCCCGCGCACAGCTGCCGCAACTGGCTGCGGCGCTGGCTGCGGCACGCGAAAAACAGTCACGCACTACGCCTGCCGCAGCAAAGAAATAGCCCGGCCTGTCCCGAATGGCGCTTGCTTAAGTTTTTTGGCCTCCCGATAGCCGTCATCCCAGCGAAAGCGGGGATCCATGGGGTCGGGTTTGTGCCGAAGCGACGAACCCCATGGTTTCCGGGTTCCGCTACGCGGCCCCGGAATGACGGACGCTTTATCGAGCAAGTGCCGTTTCCGCCTTTCCCCTCTTATCAGGATTGCGGTGCTGTTTTCTCGTAGTTGAGAATCGCCGATCTCAGTGTCTCCGGCCATGGCGCCGACTTTTTTGTCCGTGTGGAACAAGGGGGCGACCCCCTTGTTAATCCCCCTGAAGACAGATCCGCGCCAAAACGAGATCAGATTGCCGGGGATGTCTTCTCGAATTGCAGAATCGCCGAACGCAAGGCGTCAGGCCAAGGCGCGGATTTCCTGGTCTTCGGATCGGCGTTGACATACACCAGCTCGCCGCTGGTGATGTGTTCGCCGCCGCGCCAGATGCCAAAAGCAAAACGCATGCTCGAGCGCCCGATGCGGCTGACGCGGCAACACACCGCAAGTTCGTCATCGTAGGTGGCCGAACCGTGGTAATCGGCGGTGGCCTTTACCGCAAAAATGTCGGTGCCGAATTTCTCGACAATGTCATCCGGGTAATTAAAGCCGATGGCGCGCCAGTATTCGCCGATGGCGACGTCAAAGTACAAAAAATAATTGCCGTTGAACACCACGTCCTGGCGGTCGACTTCGGCCCAGCGCAC
>CAMAWC010000118.1 GCA_945861875.1 Bordetella parapertussis | reverse complement strand
TGGCCACGCCAGAGGTGCGCGAACGCCTCACCGCGCTGGGATACGAGCCGCGCAGCACCAGCGTGGCCGAGTTCGAGGCGATGATCGCCTCGGACACCCAGCGCTTTGCCAAGGTGGTCAGGGACGTGGGAATGAAGCTCGACTGATCCGGCATCCCTTACACACACAGCAATGCAAATCGCGGCTGCTTGTACCGCTTTGCCGATACGCACTTCGGTACAATCCAGGCAACTCCCCTGCCTGCAATCCTTCTTCAACGAGTAACCTGCCCAATGGCTCCTCCCACACCACCCCGGCTGCGCATAGCCGCCGATATCGGCGGCACTTTTACCGATGTCGCCGCGTTTGATGAAAAGCGCGGCGTAATGATGCTCGGCAAGACGCTGAGCACGCCGCAGCGCCTGGTCGGCGGCATTCTCGAGGGCATGGGCAAGGCCGGCGTGGCGCCGGCCGAGGCAAGCCTGTTCCTGCACGGCTCGACCATCGCCATCAACACCATGCTCGAGCGCTCGGGCGCGCGCGCCGCGCTCATCACCACCCGCGGCTTTCGCGACATTTACGAAATCGGCCGCATCAACCGCCCAGACTCGTTCAACCTGCGCCACCGCAAGCACGCGCCGCTGATCGAGCGCGACCTGCGCTTCGAGGTGAGCGAACGCCTGCTCGCCGACGGCTCGGTGCACCAAGCCCTCGACATGGCGGAGGTGGCGGTGGTGGCCGACAAGCTCGAGCGCCTGAAAATCGAGGCGGTGGCGGTGCTGTTCCTGCACTCCTACCGCAACCCGGCGCACGAACAGGCGGTCAAGGCCTATTTGCAAAAGCGCCTGCCCGGCGTGTTTGTCTCGGCCTCGGCCGACCTGTCGCAGGAATACCGCGAGTTCGAGCGCACATCGACGGTGGTGGCCAATGCCTACATTGGTCCGCGCGTACACCGCTACCTCGGTGAAATCGAACTCGAGATGCAGCGTGCAAAATTCAAGGGCAAATTCCTGGTGGTGCAATCGACCGGCGGCCTCTACGCACTGTCCGAAGCGCGGCAGGACTGCGTGCGCATGATGGAATCGGGGCCGGCGGCCGGTGTCATCGGCACCCAGGCCTTGTGCCATGTGCTTGGCATAGGCAACGCCATCGCCTTTGACATGGGCGGCACCACCGCCAAGGCCGGCGTGGTGCGCGATGGCAAAGCACTGGTCACCGGCAGCACCATGATAGGCGGCTATTTCACCGGCCTGCCCCTGCTCACTTCGATGATTGACATTCATGAAGTGGGCACTGGAGGTGGCAGCATCGCCAGCGTCAGCAGCGCGGGCGCCTTGCGCGTGGGTCCGCAAAGCGCCGGCGCATCGCCCGGACCGGCCTGCTACGGCCTTGGCGGAACAGAGCCCACGGTGACCGACGCCAACCTGGTGCTCGGGCGCCTTGATGCGAAGCGTTTCCTCGGCGGTGAAATGCTGCTCGACAAGGCCGCCGCCACCGAGGCCATACGCAAACGCATCGCCACGCCGCTTGGCTTGACGCCCACCACGGCGGCGATGGGCATACTGCGCATCGCCGCCGCCTCGATGTCGCACGCGGTCAAGGGCGTCACCACCGACCGCGGCCTCGATCCGGGCATGTTCCCGACGATGTTTGCCTACGGCGGCGCCGGGCCCCTGCACGCATCGATGGTGGCGCGCGAACTGCGCATCCCGCGGGTGATCATCCCGCGCGCGCCCGGCCACTTCTCGGCCTTTGGCATGCTGCTTTCCGATTTCCGGCGCGACCTGGTGCGATCGCACTTTGTCCGCCTTGATGCGGTGAAGATGGATGAACTGGAAAAATGGTTCGCCGCCCTCGAAACGCAGGGTATCGCCGCACTCAAGGAGGCGGACCTCGGAACTCGCAAGCTGCTGATCACCCGTGCCATCGACATGCGCTACGTCGGCCAGGAGCACGCGGTAACCGTGGACATGCCGCTCTCGGTGTTCGGGCGCGGTGAGGCCGGCAGCCGCAAGGCCATCAAGGCGGCCTTTGACGCCGCGCACGAGGAGCGTTACGGCCGCGGTTCGCCGCACGAGGTGGCCGAGATCGTCAGCATACGCAGCACCGTCACCGGCGTGATGAAAAAGCCGCCGCTGGAAAAAATAGCACGCGGCGGCGCGAGGCCGCGCGACGAGGCGCGCAGTGGTTCGCGCAAGGTCTATTTTGAACTGGGCGGCTGGGCGGAGGCGGCGGTCTACCAGCGCGAGGCCCTGCTCGCCGGCAACCAGATCAAGGGCCCGGCGCTGGTCGAGGAATACGCCTCGACCAGCGTGTTGCAGCCCGGCGACAGCCTGCGCGTGGAGGAATTCGGCAATCTTGTCATCAGCATCGCCAGGCAATAGTCGCAGGACACGAACAGGAACAAGCCCATGGCCACACAACGCAACAGCAAAACTTCCGCCGCAAAAAAACGCCCCGTTCAACGCCGGGTGCGCATCGATCCGGTATCGGTCGAACTCATACGCAACAGCCTGGTTGCCGCAACCGAAGAAATGAAATCGGTGCTGATGCGCACCTCCTACAACATGATCATTTACGAGGCGCTCGACTTTACCGTCGGCCTCTTTGATCGCGCCGGCCAAACACTGTCCATCGGCCTCGGGCTGCCCACCTTCATCCGCGGCATGAGCGACGTGGTCAAGGCCAAGGTCGCGCACTGGGGGCTTGCCGGCATTCATCCGGGTGACATCCTGCTCACCAATGACGCCTATACCACCGGCGCCCACCTCAACCACCTGACTTTTTCCATCCCGGTGTTCCACAGGGGAAAAATCGTCGCATTCTCCACCTGCATGGCGCACTGGCAGGACATCGGCGGCATCCTCAACGGCATGACCACCGACATTTTTTCCGAGGGGCTGCAGATCCCGCTGGTGAAATACCACGCACGCGGGCGCCTGAACACCGAAATGCGCGACCTCATCCTGATGAACGTACGCCGTCCGGACCGCGCCCTTGGCGACCTCGAGGCGCAGTTGTCGGCCTGCCGTGTCGGTGTGAAGCACATGGAGGAAATGCTCGAACGCCACGGCGACGACACGGTGATGGCGTGCATAGAGGCGATCATGGACCACAGCGAGGCTGAGGCGCGCACCCGCGTGCGCGCCATGCCGGACGGGGTCTATGTGGCCGAGTCGCAGATGGATGATGACGGCATCGACATCGACCAGCCGGTGCCTATCAAGGTAACGGTGACCATACGCGGCGGAGAAATGACCGTCGACCTGTCCGAGGTCAGCCCGCAGGTGAAGGGCTTTTACAACTCGGGCGCCGGCGTGGCCTGCGCACAGGTGGCGTTCAAGTGCCTGACACTGCCGCGCGACAACCCGATCAACGACGGCAGTTTCCGGCCGCTCAAGGTCATCGTGCCCTCCGGAACGGTGGTCAGCGCCACGCATCCGGCGCCGATGCGCGTTTGGATGACCTACCCGATGACCGTGGTCGACACCATTTTCAAGGCGCTCGCGCCGGCCATTCCGCAGGATGTGATTGCCGGGCACCACGCCGACCTGATGATCGCCAATGTCAACGGCATTCACCCGCGCGACGGCCGGCTGTGGATTTACCTCGGCGGGCTGATAGGCGGGGGCTGGGGCGCCAAATCCGGCGAGGACGGCGCCAACTGCACCGTCTGCATGAATGATGGCGACACCCACAACGGCCCGTCCGAGCAAGTCGAAAACAAGTTTCCCCTGCTGGTGCGCCATTACCGTCTGCGCCAGGATTCGGGCGGTGCCGGTGAGTTTCGCGGCGGCTTGGGCGCGGAGGCCGAAGTCGTGGCCTTGTCGCTGATCAATTACCAGACACGCGTCGACCGTGTGAACAACCCGCCCTGGGGCCTTGCCGGCGGCAAGAGCGCACTGGGCAACCAGATCGGCATGCGCGGCAAGGATGGCAGCGTAACGCTTTTCCCCGGCGGCAAGGTCAACACCCGGCTCAAGGCCGGCGAGGCCTATATCCTGCGCTCGGGCGGCGGTGGCGGCTTTGGCGATCCGAAGAAGCGGTCGCGTGACGCGGTGTTGCGCGATATTCGTCTCGGCTATATCTCGGCAGAGGCGGCGCTGCGCGACTACGGCGTGAGCGCCGGTGCGACAGATGACTAGGTCCGCAGCAGCGGTGGCCGGATCCGCAATGCGCGTTCAGGACAGTCGCAAGACGCCGGCCGCCCTAACGCGCCAGGCACTTGCCCTGGAGGCCATCACGCTGGCCGGACGCTGGCAGCGCGCGGCGCGCGGCCACCTGGCCTTTGCCGCCGGTTGCGCCTGCAGCTTTGGCTCCAGCATAGACCTGCGCGGGCTGGACGATTTCATCCTGGATTATTTGCGCAACAAATTCGCCGACGCGCCTGCGGTGGTGGTGTGCATCGACACTCACGCGGGCGCATCGACGGCGGCAAGCCTGCAGGCCTTGCTGCGCGCCATCGCAGCCGGTCGCGATGGACTTGATATCGCACAGGCGGCGGCCTTGTTGCGCGAAGCCGGCGGAAGCATTGCCTCGGTGGAAGAGCAGCACGCCTAGCCTGGCACGCCCGGCGTCCCTGCCCCGGGTCCCCGCTCAGCCCCGCCTTCTCCGGCGGATTTCACGTATCACTGCGGCGTTATCCAGTTCTCCGTCGCCGGCATCGATAGCGCTTTGCATCAATTCCAAATGCACCGCCGACAGCGGCAAGTCCTGGCCGGTGCGCGCGGCGTAGTCAAGAATCAGGCCGACGTCCTTGTGGTGTTGCCTCACCCGCGACTGCGGCGTGAAATCACCCGTGAGCATTTTTTCGCCTTTTGCATCCATCGCGGCCGAATAGGCCGGCGAGGCCTTGAGCAGGGCCAGAAATGGCTCAAGGGCCAGCCCCAGACGCTCGGCGAACACCAGCCCCTCTGCCAGGACCAGGCGGTTCAACCCGAGCACCAGATTGCTCGCCAGCTTGGCGCGCGAACCGCTGCCGGGCGCACCGAGGTAAAACACCTTGTCGCTGATCTCGCGCAGCAGGTCTTGGCAAGCCTGGAAATCGGCTTCGCTGCCCCCGGCCATCACCACCGCGCCGCCATCGGCGACCTGGGTGCTCGAACCGGACAGCGTCGCATCGACAAAGCCGATGCGGTGTGCGGCGAGCCGGGCCGCAAGCGCAGCGGTATATTCGGGGTCGCCGGTGGTCGTATCGATGATGTAACGCGGCAGCGTCGCCGATTCGAGGATGCCGTCGCGCCCCTCCACCACCGCACCCACCACGCTGCTATCGGGCAGCGCCAGGACAATGCGCTGCGCTTCGGCCGCCACAGCGGCGGGTGAAGCGGCAATCCGGCCGCCCATGTCATGCACCGCCCGGCAGCGGGTGGCGTCGGTGTCATAAGCGGTAAGCCCGTAACCGGCGGCAAGAAATCGTCGGGCCAGTGCGGTTCCGACCAGGCCGGCGCCAACCAGGCCGATGCCTTCGGTCACCCCCGCCGTCTCACGATCCGTCCATCTTCAACAGGCGCAGCGCATTGCCGAAATAAATCTTGCGCTTGTCGTCCTCGGCAAGATTGAGCGACTCGATCGCCTGCGGGATGGTGCGCAGGAACATCGGGCCGCGCTCCGGATCAAACGGGCAGTCGGTGGCATAGAGCACGCGGTCCGCGCCGAAAAACTCCAGCCCACAGCGTATGCCGGCGCTCGAGCCACTCAGGGCAGTATCGGCGTAGAACATGCGAAAGTAATCAATCGGGCGCTTGGCCATGCGCTTCAACATGCCCTCGTAATCCTCGTCCGAGGTGCGACAGCCGAACTGATCGAGGCCGGGCCCGACACGACCGTCGAAAAACGGGATCATCGCGCCCATGTGGTGGGTGATCAGGCGCAGGTCGGGAAGCTTGTCGAAAAAACCGGAAAACACCATGCGCGTCATCGCCGCGCTGGTTTCATAGGGCCAGCCGAAAGTCCACCAGATTTCGAACTTGGATTTCTTTTCACCGAGGTAATCGGGGAAATTGGCGCCGCGCGCCGGGTGCATCCACACCGGCACATCATAGAGCCGGGTGGCGCGCTCGAAAATCGGCCAGAACTCCGGTTCGTCGAGGGCGCGGCCGTTGACGTTGGTGAACACCTGTATGCCTTTGGCACCGAGCTGGCGTATTGCGCGCTCCATCTCGTCGAGCGCCGCCGGCACGTTGTTCATCGGCAGGGCCGCGACAAAGGCCGGGAAACGATCCGGATGCCTGGCACAGATTTCCGCCATGCCGTCGTTGGCAATACGCGCCAGTTCGGGCGAGTCTTCCGGCCCGGCGATGAATTCCACCGGCGGACTGGAGAGCGTAAGGATCTGCTGCTGGTCGGGAAATTCATCCATCATGCGCAGCCGCGCATCGATGTCGTACAACACCGGCACATTCAGCCAGCGCTTGATCGCGCCCTTGTCCTTGGCCAGCTCGCACATGCGCTTGAAATAAGCAGGCGGAAAAAAATGCGAATAGACGTCAATTTTCATGTTCGGAGCCTGCCTGCATTGGATTGGGGATCACCTGCCGGCAATCAGCCCTTGTAATTGCGCGCCTCGGCGCGGATTTTCTCCACGTCGAAATTGTTGATCTCATCGATGAGGTCGTTGGTGTAAATCGACCTGAGGTCTTTGGGTGGCAACCCGAGAAATTCAAGTTCGGTCTTCAGCTCGGATTCGAGGATGTAGCCCATCTTTCGCGTCTTGTCGTAGGGCCGGAAAAGCTGCATGCGCTTGTTCACGGAGTAGAGAATGGCCTTCACCGCCTCGGCCTCGCTCTTGCCCTTGGGCGCGGCATCCGGATACAGCTTGAGAAAAGCCCTGGCGCCCGCTTCCGGGTTGGCGAGGATGAATTCAGAGGCCTTGGCGGTCGAGCGCGCAAACCCCACCGCGAGTTTCTGGTTGGCCTTCAGCCAGTCGGTGCGGCTGCTTTGGAAAAAACCGCCAATGTAGGGAATCTGCGCCGGCCGCGGCAGGTAACGCATTTCAATCCCGGTCGCCTCGACTGCGCCAAAGCCGGTGTCGAAATAAGCCAGGGCATCGATGTTGCCGCGCTGCAGTGCCACGCCGGCGGGCACGCCCTCGCCCACCGCAACCCATGTAACGTCCTTGTCCGGATCGATGCCGAGGTTCTTCAATACCGATTTGGTCACCGGAAAATCGGTGGTGCCGAAATTGGACACGCCGATTTTCTTGCCGCGCAGGTCTTCATAGCGCTTGATGGCCGAGTCGGGCTTGACCGAAATGTCCCACTTGTACGGATAGGTGTATTCGTAAAAATAGGTCAGCGGTGGCGCCTCGCCCTTGGCAAACAGCGGCAACAGGCCGCTGGGCGTACCCACACCGACGTCGATGTCACCCTTGTCGAGGGCGATTTGCACGTTGCTGTTGGAACCGAGCGCCCGCGCATCGAGGGTAAACCCCTCGGCACGGTTGTAGCCGAGCGACTCGCCGATGAGCGTGTTGATGACGATAAAGCCCACCGTTTTCACACCCAGGCCCCAGCGCAGCGGGCGCAATCCCTGCGCCAGCGCCGGTGCCACCCATCCGCCCGAAGCGGCACAAATCGCCGCGGCTGAAGTGCCTTTGAGAAAATCCCTGCGTTGCATATCGCCTCCTGAAAGTGTGACTGCCTGTTGTTATATGCGAATCGGTACTATTTTCTTCCGCGATCCGACCAGTGCACCACGCTGCGCTCAAAGGCCGTCATCATCATGTGCAGCAGTATGCCGGCCGCGCCCAGCACCACCAATGCGGCGAACACGCCGGCCACATCGCTCACCGACTGCATTTGCGCAATGGCCACGCCCATGCCGCGCTGCGCGCCGAGAAACTCGGCGACAATGGCGCCCAGCAATGCGTAAACCACGCCCATGTCAAGGCCGGCGAAAATGAACGGCGCCGCCGAGGGCAGCTTGACCAGGAAGTAGGTTTCCATGCGTGAGGCCGACATGGCGCGCATCAGGTCGATGCGCTCCGGTTCGGTCGCGCGCATGCCGGTGAAGGTATTGACCAGGACCGGAAAAAACGTCAGCAGCGCCGACATGGCGACCTTGGATCCGTCGCCAAACCCGAACCAGATGACGATCAGCGGCGCGATGGCCACCTTGGGCAGGCTTTGCAGCGCGAATACATAGGGCATCACCAGCGTCTCTATGGCGCGAAACTCGGCCATCATCGAACCGATCAGCACACCGGCGATGGCGCCGATAGCAAAGCCCGCCGCCGCGTTCGACATGGTGCCCCACATCGGCATGTAAAAGCCGGTCTTGTCCGCCGGCGACACCGCCAGCCCGGCCCACAAGGCGTTGAACACCTCTGCCGGGGTGGGCAGGATGTAGGACGGGACCTTGAAAGTTTTCACCACCACGAACCAGAGCAGCAGCAAAGCGGCGAACATGGCGAGGTTCAGCCCCACCCGCCGCCAGCCGCGGCGGTGGTTCACACGCAGCACCGGTTCGACTTGTGCGGCCACGGTTTTCTCCAGGGCACTCATGCCGCCTCCTGCAACAAGCCGCGGATTTCAGTCATGAGTCGCGGATAATCCGGATGCGCCGGCGTATCTTCCAGCGTGCGCGGACGCGGCAGCGTAACGGCAATGTCGCGCAACACCCTGCCGGGCCGGCCGGACATGACGATGATGCGATCGGCGAGGAATACCGACTCGCTGATGCTGTGGGTGATCAATAACACGGTCTTGCCGCTCGCCTGCCAGATGCGCAGCAGCTCGACATTGAGGCGGTCGCGCGTCATTGCGTCAAGCGCGCCAAAAGGCTCGTCCATCAGCAACACCTTCGGGTCGCGCGCCAGCGCACGGACAATGGCGGCACGCTGTTGCATGCCGCCCGACAGCTCATAAGGGTACTTGTTCTCAACGTCGGCAATGCCGGCGGTGGCGAGCAGGCTGCGCACGCGCGCCTCGCCTGCCGCCAGTGCGGCTGCTTCGGCGCCACCTACGCGCAGGGGCAGCGTCACATTACGAAAAATATTGAACCAGGGGAGCAAATTGGCGCTCTGGAACACCACGCCCACCTCGGAAGACGGACCACGCACCGGATTGCCGGCAAGACTCAGTTCGCCAATGTCGCACGGATCAAGGCCCGCGAGGAGGCGCAAGAACGTGCTTTTGCCACAGCCCGACGGGCCGAGCACGCAGACGAACTCGCCCTGGCGAATATCCAGGTCGACACCGTCGAGGGCGCACACCGGCTCACCCGATACCGTGCTGTAGATCCTGCCGACACCGCGCGCCCTGATAAGCGGCGCGCCCGCCTTGACCGGCGCGGCACCGGTAGCCGGCGCACCTATATCAACAACCGTTTGCGACACTGCGTACCCCCTTCGCCTTCATTCTATCCCACACCCTTAGCCCAGCGTCGTGACAAAGCGCGCAACCGCCTGCAGCGTGGCCTCGGGCTGGTCGCGATGCGGCGAATGCCTGCATGCGGCGAGCTTGACCAGCTCCACCCGCCCGCCCGCCTGTGCCGCTATGGCATCGAGCTGGGCCATGCTGCCGTATTCATCGTCGATGCCCTGTATGGCCATTAAGGGGCAGCGAATCGCCGGCAGGTATTCCTCGATGTTCCAGGAACGAAAATCCTCGTGCAGCCAGATGTCGTTCCAGCCGTAAAAGGTTTTTGCGCTGTCGGCGTGGTGGCGCGCCAGTTTCTGCGGCAGGTCCGTGGCCTCGAACGCCGTCCTGGCCCCGACAATGGACTTGATCGAGACGTCCTCGACAAATACATGCGGCGCCATCGCCACCACGCCACGCAAACCCGCACGCAAACCCGAACTCACCGCCGCATGGGTACCGGCATAGATCAGCGCGATCGACGCACCGTCGCTGTGCCCCAGCAACAGCGGATGTTCTATGCCCAGCCGTGCCAGCAACTCGGGCAGCACTTCGAGCGCCTCGCGGTGCATGTACTCCACCGACTGCGGCGCATCGAGCACATCCGACTGGCCGTAGCCATGGCGCGAATAAAGTTGCACCGGGGAGCCTGTGGCCGCGGCCAGCTTGTCCGGAAAATCGCGCCACAGCGATATCGAACCCAGGCCCTCGTGCAGCATGACAATGGTCGGCGC
>CAMAWC010000117.1 GCA_945861875.1 Bordetella parapertussis | reverse complement strand
GCCGGCGTGCGCTCCTTTGCCCTTATCGCCCTAAGCGGCGCGCTGGCCGGCTACGTCGGCGAATACCTTGGCCTCGAATGGCTGGCGCTGGTGATGTTCATCGCCGTCGCCACGCTGATCCTGGGCATGTATGTGGTGACATCGCTGCGCGGGCCCGCCGGTATCACCACCGAGATTTCGGCGCTGCTCGCCTTCATGCTCGGCCTGCTGTGCGTCCACGGCCAGCTGCAACTCGCCGGCTGGGTCGCCGTGGCAATGGCGCTGCTGCTCGCACTCAAGGACTGGCTGCATCGCCTCGCCAGCCGCATCGATGCCTCCGACGTCGAGGCAACGCTCAAATTCTGCATCGTCACGCTGATCATCCTGCCGCTGGTGCCGGACGTCAATTACGGGCCGCCGCCGCTTGACGTGATGAACCCGTACAAGATCTGGCTGATGGTGGTGCTGATTTCAGCGCTCAATTTCGCCAGCTATCTGCTGGTCAAGATCGTCGGCGCCGAGCACGGCATCGGCATTGCCGGACTGCTGGGCGGCCTTGTCTCGAGCACCGCGGTGACCCTCGGCTTTTCGCAGCGCAGCCGGCAGGAGGGCGAGGACGCCCCGGCGCTGGCGCTTGGCATCATGCTCGCCTGGACGGTGATGTTTTTCCGCGTGTTGATCATGACCTCACTGATCAGCTGGGACCTCGGCCGCCGGCTCGCGCTGGCAATCGGACTGTTGTGCGTGGTGAGCCTGGGCGCCTGCTGGTGGCTGTGGCAACAGCACAAACACCTTGAACGCCGCAAGCTTGGCGAGGTGAAGCCGGGCGGCAACCCGTTCGAACTTGATGAGGCGGTCAAATTCGGCCTGCTCTTTGGTGTGGTGGTGCTGGTGGCCAAGGCGGCGCAGGTCTACCTGGGTGACGCCGGACTGTATCTTGCGGCGGCGGTCTCCGGCCTCACCGATATCGATGCCATCACCCTTGCCATGGCGAATTTTTCCCTGAACGATGCGTCAAACCTGCAGGTGGCGGCGCGCGCCATCGTCATCGCGGTCATGGCCAACACCCTGACCAAGTCGGGCATGGCCGTCGGCCTCGGTTCGCCCGAACTGCGTCGCATCACCCTGCCGATTGCCGCCCTGCTGCTGGCAACGGGCGCGGTAAGCGCACTGCTGCTCTAGACCATCACACCGGTACCGCGAAGCTTGCGAAGCGATGAAACGACACCCCCCGCCCACCCACCAGATCGAGCTTCGCATCGAAGCGCTGGCGCAGTTGTTCAATTCCATGGACCCGACACCCTTTCATCACCGCGACCTCGATCCCGGCGCGGAGGAGTTCCTTGAAACATGGGCGCTCGAATACCCGCAAGACAGCCACTTTCGCATCATTGTGCACATCGAAAAAATGCCGACCGAGGACCCTGCACCGCTGGTGGCCGAGGCGATACACAACTACTTCGAATACAAATCGGTGCTCACCCGGCGCAGCCTGACGGTGTTGTTGCTCGAGGGCCGCACCAGCCTGCTCATCGGCCTCGCCTTTCTCGCGCTGTGCCTGCTTGGCGCCGACCTGCTTTCGGCATTCGCCAATAACGCTTTTTTGCGCGTGCTCAAGGAAAGCCTGGTGATCGGCGGCTGGGTGGCGATGTGGCGGCCGATGCAGATTTTCCTGTACGAATGGTGGCCGTTGGTGCGGCGGGCGAGGATTTACCGCAACCTCGGCCGCGCCAGCGTGCATGTATCTGCGGTTAAACTCTGACGCTCGGGTAGACAGCATCGGGGTTCAACAGCGGGGGCGGCATGAAAATAGTCATGATGGGTTCGGGCGGGGTCGGTGGTTTTTTCGGCGGCAGGTTAGCGCAGGCGGGCTATGACATAAGCTTTGTCGCGCGCGGTGCGCACCTCGCGACGATGCGCGATCACGGATTGCTGATCGAGAACGCGCCGCAGGGCGATATCCATGTTGCGAAAGTGCGCGTCACCGACGACCCGGCCACGCTGGGCAGGGCCGACATCATCATCCTGTCGGTAAAACTGTGGGACACCGAGACGGCGGCGCGCGCCATCCGGCCGTTGATCGGGCCGGATACGGGCGTGCTGTCGCTGCAAAACGGCGTGATCAAGGACGACATCCTGCGCCGCGAACTGGGTGATGCCGCGGTGATGGGCGGTGTGGCTTATGTCGCTTCGAATATCGCCCGTCCCGGTGTGATTAACCAGACCGGCACCATGCAGCGCATCGTGCAGGGCGAATACGACGGACGCGCTTCGGCGCGGGCGGCCTTTTTGCATGAAGCCTTGTTGAAGGCCGGCGTAAAAGCGGAACTCTCCGCCGATGTACGCAGGTCGATCTGGGAAAAATATGTCTTCCTCGTAGGCCTGTCCGCCGTTACCACCAGCACACGCACTCGGCTCGGCCCGATCCGCGCCAACGCGCAATCGCGCGCCTTTTTGCTGCAGTTGATGCGCGAGGTCGTGGCGGTGGGCCGCGCGCAAGGCGTGGCGCTGGACGCGGATTTCGCCGATAACCGTCTTGCCTTCGCCGACACCCTGCCGGAGGACATGACCTCGTCGATGCATCACGACCTTGAGCGCGGCAACCGGCTGGAAGTGGACTGGCTATCGGGCGGCGTGGTGCAACTGGGACGCGCCAAAGGCGTGCCCACGCCGGCCAATGAAGCGGTGTGCAATATTCTCGCCCTGCACACCAATGGAAAGAAAGGACCATGACATGAGCACATCCAAGCTTGCGCCGGGGCTCAATATCCGCGCCATCCGCAGTGCCGCCGTCGATGTGCCGATGAGTTTCCCGCTTGGTACCAGTGCCGCGACGCTGCGCTCGGCGCCGCTGCTGCTGATTGATGTCGAAACGGAGCAGGGCATCACCGGGCACGCCTATTTGTTTTGCTATGTGCCGGCCGCCGCCAAGGCGATGGCGGTGATGCTCGACGAAGTACAGCGCACGGTTAAGGGCGATGCGGTGGCGCCGGCCGATCTGTGGCAAAAAATGGCGCGCCGCTTCAAGCTCATCGGCGTGCAGGGCATTGTGCGCATGGTCATGGCAGGGTTTGACACCGCCTGCTGGGACGCACTCGCCATTGCCGCCGGCAAGCCGCTCGTCTCACTGCTCGGCGGTACGCCGCGCGCCATTCCCGCCTACAACAGCAACGGCCTCGGCCTGATGGCGCCGGAGGCGGCGGCGGACGAAGCCGACAAACTGCTCTCGGGCGGTTTTCGTGCCATGAAGCTGCGTCTCGGTTACGCCACGCTTGAACAAGACCTCGCCGCGGTGCGCGCGGTGCGCAAGCGCCTGCCCGATGGCGTGGCGCTGATGACCGACTACAACCAGGCGCTCAGTGTGGCCGAAGCCATCCGCCGCGGCCGCGCCCTCGATGGCGAGGGCGTCTACTGGATAGAGGAGCCGATCCGCCACGACGACTATTGCGGCTGCGCAAAACTCGCGCGCGAACTCGCCACACCGGTGCAGATCGGCGAGAATTTTTCGCTCAGCTTCGCCATGGAAGAAGCCCTTGCCGCCGGCGCCTCGGACTATGTCATGCCCGATCTCGAGCGCATCGGCGGCGTGACCGGCTGGATGCGCGCCGCGGCGCTGGCCGAGGCGAAGGGCATCGAAATGTCCTCGCACCTGTTTCCGGAGACAAGTGCGCACTTGCTGGCGGTGACACCAACCGGCCACTGGCTCGAATACGTCGATTGGGCCAGCGCCGTCCTCGCCGAACCGCTGCAGATCAAGGACGGCGCCGCGCTCATCCCGGATCGCCCAGGTAGCGGCGTCAGCTGGAACGACGAGGCGGTGGCGCGTTATCGCATGCAATAAGGCACCTGGGTGCAGGCCATTCGCATCCATGAATTCTTCAACATTTAAAACCTGAAAGCGCTACCAGACGGGGCTTTCCGGTAGATTATGGTGACTTTTTTGTCACCATTTCAGGCGCGTCAGTGCTCGCGCACCAGCACGCCAAAGCCCTCGATGCGGTCTTTGATGCCGATGCGTCGCAGCGCCGCCCAGTAAGTGGCGACGTTGACGCCAATCAAGGGTTTGCCACAGCGCTGCTCGATCAATTCGGTGATGCCGCTCACCGGCAGGTTGGTACCGACATGGATCAGCACGTCGACATCGGGGGTGTTGATGGCCTCAAAGCCGGCGATGATGGCCTCGGGCCTGACCATCGCCACCGACAACGGCCCCACCGTCTTCAGGCCGGTGGCGTGCACCGGGTTATAGCCGGCGGAACGGAACCAGGCGGCAATCATTTCGTCGGCCGGCGGCCAGTAGGGCGTGAGGATGGCAAGATTGCGCGGTTTGCCGATGGCCTCGAGCCCGGCCAGCAGGCTGAGCGAGGGCGTCATGAAGGGCAGCTTGCACAGTTTTTCCAACTCCTCCTGTTCGGCCAGTGCGCGCGCAACATCGCCGCGAAAAGAGTGGATCGAGTGGCCGTGCGCCACCACATCGGGTTCGCACAAGAGCAGTGTCTGCAAGGCCTCTTCCAGGTTGCCGTGCTCGGTCTCGAGCGCCTGCTGGTAGTTCTTCATGTCGTCGTAGGGCCGCGCCGGCAGCAGCATGCGCATGACGTGGTTGGTCACCCCCGGCGGTTTGAGCGCCTCGTACTCGGGCTGCACAATGGTATTGGTGCCCGGGACCACCACGCCGATTTTGGCGCGATAACCGAGGGCATCGCGCGGCAGGTATTGCTCGGAACTCATGAGGACTCCTTGATGAACGGGGGCGGGACCCGATGGGCTTGTTTGGTACTATGCGGCGGAACATTCACTTATCACCACACTTTAAATGCAGTCCGATGTATAGCATGACGCATTCCGGATTGTAAATCCGCGCCGCCCGCACTGAATTTGAGAAACATGAACGCCAACACTCCAGCGAAGCTCGACCTGGCCCTGGCCGCCCGCATGGTCGAGGCCGCGCTCGATGCAGCTCAGATCAGCGCGGGCGGGCGTGAACGTCTTGCTTGCGCCAAGACGCTGCTGCGCCTGGAACCACCCGCAGATGCGCCCGTACCGCCGGGGAATTTCGCCGCCACGCTGCTGGACCTCGGGCAGGATGGCAGTCGTGACTGAGCTGCCTGCCAGCATGGTCGAACTGCAAACGGCGCTGCGCGAGCGGCGCATCGGCGTTGCCGAAGCCCTCGCCGCACAATTTGCCCGGGTGCAGGCCATCGACGCCGCAACACACTGCGTGGCGAGCGTCCTGCCATTGCCCGATGTCAACGCAAGCGCA
Organism: Bordetella parapertussis; assembly: GCA_945861875.1. GTDB lineage: Bacteria > Pseudomonadota > Gammaproteobacteria > Burkholderiales > SG8-39 > CAITSH01. Next base: position 4,850 of record CAMAWC010000117.1, on the reverse strand, counting down.
GGTCCCCTTGCCGGCATCGCCCTCGCACACAAGGATATTTTCAGCCTGCAAGGACGCACACCCGGCTGCGGCATGGACGGCGGGCGTATTGATACCGCATCCACTCCCGCGACTGTTATCAGCCAGTTGCAACAAGCCGGTGCCGCGCAATCGGCCACGCTGGTCATGGCGCCGCTTGCCTGCGGCGCCACCGGCGAGAACGCCGCCGCTGAAACACGCGTGGTCAATCCGCTTGACGCCGCAGCCGCGGTGGGCGGCTCCTCCAGCGGCTCGGCGGTGGCGGTGGCCGCGGGCCTTTGTTACGCATCGCTTGGCACCGACACCGCCGGCTCGGTGCGCATTCCCGCCGCCACTTGCGGCGTACTCGGACTGAAGACCACCGCCGGCCTGCTCGGCCTCGAGGGTGTGCTGCCGCTCGCCCCTTCGCTCGATACGGTCGGGATACTGGCGCGCAACGCCGCCGACCTCGCCGTCGTGTTGCGCGTGCTCGCGCCGCAATTGCGCGAGACCGCGTCCGCCCCGGCGCTGCGTTTGCACGCGCGCCTGGCCCTGAAATGGCTGGACACTGAGGTTGCCGCCGCCCTGGTTGCCTGCTGCGCCGCCCTGGGCGCGACAGGCGACAGCCAAACCAACGACGAGCTTGCCGAACACGGCGATCTGACGCGCCTTGCCGAAACCCTGCTGCACGTCGAGGCCTCGCGCCTGCACCGGCGCGGCCTGCAGCAGCAAGACCTGCCCGCGGGCGCCGTTGCCGTGGCCCTGCCCGGGGTGGCGGTTCCCGACGCCTGGCATGGCGCAGCCAAGGCCGCGCGCGCGCGTCACGCCCGCGACTTTGCCGCGCGTTACTTTCACGACAAGGACATCCTGCTGCTGCCGGCACTGCCGGCGGCACTGCCCGACTGGGATGCTGTGGACACGCGCAGCGCGAGCTTCCAGCCGCGCCAGTTGCTCGGCCTGCACCGCTTCATGGGCTTTGTGAACTACCTCGGTTTTCCGGCGCTGGTGCTGCCGGTGGCGAAAGATGCGCGCGGCCGGCCCATTTGCGTGCAGGCGCTGGCGCGCCCCTTTCACGAGCACACGCTGCTGCGCTTTGCAAGGCAGCTTGCCGCCGCCGGGGTGGGTTCGGCACAGTAGTCGCTGCGGCATTGAAAATAGTATCTGGCGCGGACCGGCAACTTGCGTTACGGTAGCGACTTGGCATGCCAATTGCTCTGACACTAAGACTAAGCATTTCGGGGGGCGTGCGGCGCGCACAAGCCTTGCATGCGCGGCGGAATTGGCATTTGGCCGGAGTTTTTCCCCTGGATTGGTGTACCGTTGGTGTCTTATCCCCCTTCCCGTTGCAATGGATTGCTGGTTGTTCCACTTTTTAGAGAGGGCTTGATCATGAAACTGAATCGATGGCTGGTAATGCTGTTCGCCGCGGCAAGTTCCCTGGCGCAGGCGGTCTCCCCGGAGCCGGCGCCGCTGCCGCAAAAAGAAACCCTGACCGTCGGCTTTGTCAAAGTCGGCCACGTCTCACCCATTGTCGGCATCGAGGAGGCCCTCAAAAAGATGAACATTGAGGTCAAGCGCGCCGAATTCGTGCGCTACGCCGATGCCCGCACCGCACTGCTTTCGGGCTCGGTCGACGTTTCGATCATCGGCCCCGGGGATCTTGCCATCGCCGCATCACAGGGCAGCAACGCCCTGATCGGCCTGACCGGTGTCGCCGGATCACCGAAATACCTGGTGGTGCGCAAAGGCGTGACCATCAACGAATGGAAAGACATTGCCGGCAAGAAAATCGGCATCGCCCCCGGTTCGGCCGTATGGTTCCAGTGGGCCATGACCCTGGTCGAGAACAATATCCCCTACACCAGCTTTAACGCGGTAAACGTGCAGGGCGGCGGCACCGCCTTCGTGCAGGCGCTCAAGCGCGGCGACGTCGATGCCATCGTGCTGTGGGAGCCGTTCGAATCGCAACTGGTGGCCGATGACTCGGCTTACTTCGCCAAAAAGCTCGACTACAGCCAGTCCAAGTCGGTGGGCGCCGAGCTGGGCATGCTCGCCACCACGCGCACCGCGCTTACCACCAAGCGCGAAGCGGTGAAGCGTTTCCTCTGGGCTTACCTCAAGGCCGAGGAAGACATGATCAAGAATCCCGCGCTGTTCGCCGACGCCTACTCGCGCTACACCGGGCTGCCGCTCGATGTCACCAAGGAGTCATCCAAGATCATCAAGCTTGGCGGCGTCATCAACACCGAGCAGGTCAAACTGCAGGCGGCGGCCGCTTTCAAGCAGGGCATCATCCAGAAGGACGTCACCAATGAAGCAGGCGCCCTTTACGACGATTCACTGGCGCGTGAAATCAAGCGCTGAGTTGTTCCGCCAGAATCAATGAAAGGCGTTTCCATCGCCGGTGCCAACGCCGGACGTTTGGGCATGGGGCTGCTGATTCCGGTGCTGGCGCTGGTGGCCTGGCAGGTGATCGGCAGCGCCCCGGACCTCGCCAGCATCGTGCCCACGCCGCTGGCGGTGCTGCGCGGCTGGGACCAGTGGCTGTTCGCCAAGCCGGGCATGGGCCTCAACCCCTACCTGGGCACCTGGTTGTCCAACGTGGAGTACTCGGCTTATCGCGTGCTGCAGGGCTTTACCCTTGCCGCGCTGGTGGGGGTGCCGCTCGGCCTGCTGATCGGCTGGAGCCGGCTGATGGCGCACTTGTTCGACCCGATGATCCAGGGCCTGCGACCGATACCCATCACCGCATGGCTGCCGTTCTCGATCGCGATATTCGGCATTCGCGACATGGGTTCGATTTTCCTGATTTTCCTCGGCGGTTTTTACGCCATCGTCGTCAACACCACACAGGGCGCGCGCGACGTCGAGCGCAACCTGATGCGCGCCGCGCTGATGATGGGTGCGACACCCGCGCAGTTGCTGCGCCGCGTGGTGCTGCCGGCAGCCATGCCCTCGATCTTCACCGGGCTGCGCATCGGCCTTGGCATCGCCTGGACTGCGGTGATCGTCTCCGAGATGGTCGCGGTCAAGTCCGGCCTGGGCTACGTGCTGTGGGACGCCTATTACGTCGGCCGCATGGACATCGTCATCGCCGACATGGCCTCCATCGGCATCATGGGTTACCTCAGCGACCGGCTGATCGTGTTTGTCGAGCACCGCACCCTGGTGTGGCGCCAGATGCAAAGCCACTGACAGGTCATTGAAACGCGATGTCTGAAATTCGCATCAGCGGCCTGGACAAGGCCTATCCGGGCAAGTCCCCTGCGCAAGACGTGCAGGCATTGCAAGGCATAGACTTGCACATCAACACTGGCGAGTTCGTCGCCCTGCTCGGCCCCTCAGGTTGCGGCAAATCCACGCTGCTCAATCTTGTCGCCGGTTTCGAGCAGCCCAGCGGCGGCACGCTGCTGGTGGACGGCCTGACGGTGACCAAACCCGGCCCGCAGCGCGGCGTGGTGTTCCAGGAAGCGGCGCTGCTGCCCTGGCTCGACGTCTGGGAGAACGTGGTGTTCGGCCCCAAGGTGCAGGGGCTGCCGGCAGCCGAATACGAACCGCGCGCCGAGGAGATGCTGCGCATCGTCGGCCTCACCGACTTCAAGCACCACCTGCCGGTGCAATTATCGGGCGGCATGCGCCAGCGCGTCGGCATCGCGCGCGTGCTGACCCTCGGTTCACGCGTACTGTTGATGGACGAGCCCTTTGGCGCGCTCGATGCGCAGACGCGCCTGACCATGCAGGAATTGCTGCTCACGGTCTGGCAAAAACTCAAGCCGACCATTGTCTTTGTCACCCACGACATCGACGAGGCCTTGTTCCTGTCGGACAAGATTTACGTCATGTCGGCGCGCCCCGGTCGCATCCAGAGCGAGGTGCCGGTGCCCATTGCGCGGCCGCGCGCCATCGAGGTCACCACCTCCGACGGCTTTAACGCGATGAAGCGCGAAATCCTGCGCCTCATCCGCCACTAGTCGCAGTCTTTTTTACCGGGCACCCATCATGGCCAACCCTCGCGTTCCCTATTGCTTTTCCGATGAAGGCCCGGCGCTGTCCGCGCCCGCGGACCAGCGCATCATGGTTCACCTGGTGGTCAACGTGGAGCACTGGCAGTTTGACGCCGCCATGCCGCGCACCATCATCACCCCGCCGCACGGCAAGGAAACCGTGCCCGACGTGCCCAATTTCAGCTGGGCCGACTACGGCATGCGCGCCGGGTTGCCGCGTATCCTGCGCGCCATCACCGAACGCGGCCTGCCCGCCTCCACCAGCTTTAACGCCGGCGTGATCAACGCCTACCCGCGCGCCGCCGAGGCCATGCTCGAGGCGAACTGGGAATTCATCGGCCACGGTGTGCACCAGAAGGCGCTCAACCACGCCGGCGCCGAGCCCGAAGTCATCGCCACCACCCTCGACATGATCGAGAAATTCACCGGCACGCGCCCGCGCGGCTGGCTCGGACCGGGCCTGCGCGAGAGCCACGACACGCCGGACCTGCTGGCCGCGGCAGGCATCGATTACGTCTGCGACTGGTGCATAGACGACGTGCCCCACTGGATGAGCACCAAGACCGGGAAACTGGTCGCCCTGCCCTACAACCTCGAGGTCAACGACTCCATCATCTACGCCGTCGAGCGCCACGCCACCGACGAGATGCTGCGCCGCCTGGAGAATACCCTCGCCCTGTTCGTACGCGAATCGGCGCAACGTCCGCGCGTCCTCGCCATCGGATTGCATCCGCACCTGATAGGCGTGCCGCACCGTTTCGGCAGCCTTGAGAAAATGCTCGACCTGTTGATGAAGACCCCGGGCGTGTGCTTCATGCAGGGCAGCCAGATCTGCGACTGGTTCACCAA
>CAMAWC010000116.1 GCA_945861875.1 Bordetella parapertussis | reverse complement strand
CCCCCGTCGGCGCCAATTGCTATGCCTGCCACCGCATGTCAAAGGGCGAGATTTCCTACGGCACCATCGGTCCCAGCCTGTACCAATTCGGCAAGCTGCGCGGCACTTCCCAGCCGATACAGCAATACACCTACGGCAAGATCTACAATTCGAATGCTTATACGGCTTGCTCCAACATGCCGCGTTTCGGCCACAGCAAGATCTTGACCGAAGCGCAAATGGCCGATCTCACCGCACTGCTGCTCGACCCGGCCTCACCCGTAAATCAATGAGTTTCAATAACCCGGGTGCGCCCGGGTTATTTTCGAACTCAAGCACCAGGGAATACTGATATGTCATCACTGTCCCGGCGCGAGTTTCTGAGGTTGCTGGCGCTCGCTTCTGCCGCAGGCCTGCCGCTTGCCGCCGGCGCCCAGCAGCGGGGTGCGTTTTACGACCTGCCGCGTTTTGGCAATGTGTCGCTGCTGCATTTCACCGATTGTCACGCGCAACTGACGCCGACTTATTTCCGCGAGCCCAGTGTCAACCTGGGCATAGGCGATGGCGTCAATCGCGCGCCGCACCTCGTCGGCGATCACTTGCTCAAGGCCTTCGGTTTCAAGCCGGGTACGCGCGAAGCGTATGCCTTCAGCTATCTCGATTTTGCCAAGGCCGCCCACATTTACGGCAAGGTCGGCGGATTTGCCCATCTCGCCACGCTGGTCAAGCAACTGCGGGCCTCGCGGCCGGCATCGCTGCTGCTTGACGGCGGCGACACCTGGCAGGGCTCGGCCACCGCACTGTGGTCGCAGGGCCGCGACATGGTCGCCGCGTGCAAGCTGCTTGGGGTGGATGTCATGACCGGGCACTGGGAATTCACCTACGGCCAGGATCGTGTCAAGGAGATTGTCGAAAAGGAACTGGGCAAGATCGAATTCCTTGCGCAAAACATCGAGACCAACGACTTTGGCGACCCGGTGTTCAAGCCCTGGACCATGCGCGAACTGGGCGGTGTGCCGGTGGCGGTGATCGGCCAGGCCTTCCCCTACACGCCCATCGCCAACCCGCGTTACATGGTGGCGGACTGGAAGTTCGGCATCCAGGAGGAGCGGCTGCAAAAGCAGGTCAACGAAGCGCGCGCCAAGGGTGCGCAGGTGGTGGCGCTGCTGTCGCATAACGGCATGGACGTCGACATGAAGCTCGCTTCGCGCGTCACCGGCATCGACGTCATCATGGGCGGGCATACACATGACGGTGTTCCGGCGCCCCTCGCTGTGAAAAATCCCGGCGGCCAGACCCTCGTAACCAACGCCGGCTCGAACAGCAAGTTTCTCGCCGTTCTCGACCTTGATGTAAAGGGTGGCAAGATCGCCGGCTGGCGTTACAAACTGCTGCCGGTATTCGCCAACCTGCTGCCGGCCGACCGCGAAATGGCGGCGTTGATCGACAGCCACCGCGCGCCGCATGCGGCCAAGCTCGCCGAGAAACTCGCCGTCAGCGAAGGCCTGCTGTACCGCCGCGGCAACTTCAACGGTTCCTTCGACCAGGTCATTCTCGATGCATTGATGAGCGTCAAGGGTGCCGAGATTGCGTTTTCTCCGGGTTTTCGCTGGGGCACCAGCATCCTGCCCGGCCAGGCCATTACCTATGAACACCTGATGGACCAGACTGCCATCACCTATCCGTACACAACGCTCACTGAAATGAGCGGCGAGACCATCAAGACGGTGCTCGAGGATGTGGCCGACAACCTGTTCAACCCCGACCCGTATTACCAGCAGGGCGGGGACATGGTGCGCGTGGGCGGCATGAGTTACTCGTGCAATCCGCTGGCAAAAATGGGCGATCGCATCGGCGACATGCGGCTTGGCGACACGCCGATCGAGGCGGGCAAGAACTACAAGGTTGCCGGCTGGGCGCCGGTGGCCGAGGGTGCCAAGGGGGAACCGGTCTGGGACGTGGTCGGCGGCTATTTGCGCGACAAAAAAACCATCAAGACACCCAGGCTCAACCTGCCGCGCCTCATCGGCATGGATGGCAACAAGGGCATGGCCTAAATGCCGCGCCTGATTGCGTCCTCGTTTGCATCGTGGTTGCTTGCCGTCGCGCTGTTGCTCGGAACGGGCGTGGCGCAGGCGCTGCAAGTGGGCGACCCGGTCGCGCTGCCCGACATCAAGCTGCATGACGGCAGCGTGCTGCGCGCCGCCGATCTCAAGGGCAAGGTGGTGGTGGTGGAGTACTGGGCGTCATGGTGCCCGTTCTGCAAAAACACCATGCCGCATTTGCAAAAATTCTACGATGCCAACAAATCAAAAGGCCTCGAAGTCATTGTGTTGTCCATCGACAAGACCGAGCGGGAGGCCACCGACGCCCTGCGCCAACGCGGCTTCAGTTTTCGCGCCGGCATGGCCACAGAGCAGACCAACCGCGTGTTCGGACGATTGCGCGGCCTTCCTGTCACCTACGTCATCGGCCGTGACGGCAGGCTGGCGCGGCAGGAAATGGGCGAGTTGTTCGCCGAAGACATCGCCGAGTTCGCCGATTTCCTCAAGCCGGCGCGCTGAAACCGGCACCCGCCGTGCCATTCGGCCCGGCACTTGAAATCTGCGCTTTTGGCCCGATTCCCCCTGATATTCCCGCAGCTTAGGAGGTAATTTCCGCTATAATCTTGGGTTTTGGATTTGGCCGAGGCCGACATGCCAATCTACGCTTATCGCTGTGCTGAATGCGGGTTCCAGAAGGATCACTTGCAAAAAGTGAGCGACCCGCTGCTGACCGAATGCCCCGAATGCGGCAAGGCCAGCTACAAGAAAATGCTTACCGCCGCCGGATTCCAGTTAAAAGGTACCGGCTGGTATGTCACCGACTTCAAGGGTGGCGGCGCCAAACCAGCGACCGCGGTTGCCACCGAATCGAAGGTCGAGGACGCGTCCAAGCCGGCGGCCAAGATAGAAGGCGCCGCCAAGACCGAATCCGCGGCCCCGGCCAAGAGCGAGAGTGCCGCCGCGCCGGCTGCCGCCCCGGCGGCGTCCACGCCGTCGTCTTCGTCGACCTGATTGAAGTGCCGATTGCAGTCCTGAATTACAACGCCAATGCAACGGATGCGTCCGCCGCGCTCGTTTCGAACCCTGATCAGACAAGCCTGGCCCCGCACCCCCCCGCAATATGAAAAAGTACCTCGTTACCGGTCTGCTGATCTGGATTCCCCTGGCCATCACCATCTGGGTGCTGCACCTGATCGTGACGACCATGGACCAGACACTGACCCTGCTTCCCTTCGAGTTCCGGCCCGACTTCACGCTGTTCGGCCGCGTCATCCATGTTCCGGGGCTCGGCGTCATCGGCACCATACTGGTGGTGCTGGTCACCGGCCTGTTGGCCTCGAATATCATCGGCCAGCGCCTGGTCACCTTCTGGGAAAACCTGCTCGGTCGCATTCCCGTGGTAAAGACGCTTTACCACGGTGTCAAGCAGGTCAGCGACACCATGTTCGCACCGGGCGGCCAGGCGTTTCGCAAGGCCCTGCTGGTGCAGTATCCGCGCGCCGGTTCCTGGACCATCGCTTTCCAGACCGGGCAGCCCGGCGGCGAGGTGGCGGCCCACCTGCAGGGGGACTACGTCAGCGTGTATGTGCCGACGACGCCGAACCCGACCTCGGGCTTTTTCCTGATGATGCCCAAGGCCGATGTGGTGGAGTTGGACATGAGCGTCGATGATGCGCTGAAGTATGTGATTTCCATGGGTGTGGTTGTGCCCGGAAACAAGGGCAACGGCAGGAAAATCCAGTGAACGGTGAATCGTAAAAGGTGAAAGGTGAAAGGTGAAAAGTGAATCGTAAATAGTGCACGACGGCTCGCGACGACGACACGGTGTTCACCATTTACCATTTACCATTTCCCATTCCCCATTTTCCATTGCCCCCAAAAAATGCGAACTCATTACTGCGGCAAAGTCAGCGCTGCCGATCTTGGCAAAACCGTGGTTCTTTGCGGCTGGGCGCACCGCCGCCGCGACCATGGCGGGGTGATATTCATCGACCTGCGCGACCGCGAAGGCCTGGTGCAGATTGTTTCCGATCCGGACCGCAAGGCGAGCTTTGCCAACGCCGAAACGGTGCGCAATGAATTCGTGCTCAAGGTGACCGGCCTGGTGCGCCGGCGCCCCGAGGGCACCGTCAACGCCAACATGTTCAGCGGCGAAATCGAAGTTCTCGCCCACGACATCGAGATCCTCAATCCCTCGCTCACGCCGCCGTTCCAGCTTGACGATGAAAACCTGTCCGAAACGGTGCGCCTGGAACACCGCGTCATCGACCTGCGCCGCCCGGCGATGCAAAAGAACCTGATGCTGCGCCACCGCGCCGCGATGTCGGTGCGCAAGTACATGGATGGCAACGGCTTCATCGACATCGAAACACCGATGCTTTACAAATCGACGCCAGAGGGCGCGCGCGAGTTCCTCGTGCCCTCGCGCATCCATGAGGGCCAGTTCTACGCTCTGCCGCAGTCGCCGCAGCTGTTCAAGCAGATGTTGATGATGGCCGGCTTCGACCGCTACTACCAGATCACCAAGTGCTTTCGCGACGAGGACCTGCGCGCCGACCGGCAGCCCGAGTTCACCCAGATCGACGTCGAGACCTCCTTTCTTGGCGAGCAGGAAATCCGCGACCTGATGGAAGGCCTGATCCGTACGGTGTTCAAGGAGGCCATCAACGTCGACCTGCCCAACCCGATTCCGGTGATGAAGTTTGCCGACGCGATGCGCCTTTACGGCTCGGACAAGCCCGACCTGCGTGTGCCGCTTGAGTTCACCGAACTGACCGACGCGATGAAGGACGTTGCTTTCAAGGTGTTCAGCGGCCCGGCGAATGCCGCCGGCGGCCGTGTTGCGGCGCTGTGCATCCCGGGCGGCGCGACCATTTCGCGCAGCGAAATCGACGGCTATACCGAGTTCGCCAAGATTTACGGCGCCAAGGGCCTTGCCTACATCAAGGTCAACGATGTCACGCAGCTCAACGAAGCCGGCCTGCAGTCGCCCATCGTCAAGAACCTCTCCGAAGCCGCCCTGCGCGCCACGCTCGAGCGCAGCGGGGCGAAAAACGGCGACATCATTTTCTTTGGCGCCGACCGCGAAAAAATCGTCAACGATGCGCTTGGCGCCTTGCGCGCGAAAATCGGCCACGAGCGCGGCCTCGCTTCCAAGGAATGGAAGCCGCTGTGGGTGGTGGACTTCCCGATGTTCGAGTACGACGAGGAAGCCAAGACCTGGGCTGCGCGCCACCATCCGTTTACCGCGCCCAAGGACGGCCACGAGGACTATCTTGCGACGGACCAGGGCAAGGCCATTGCCAAGGCCTATGACCTGGTGCTCAACGGCTGGGAACTGGGCGGCGGCTCGGTGCGTATCCACCGCCAGGAAGTGCAGGCCAAGGTGTTTGGCGCGCTCAATATCTCGCCCGAGGACCAGCAGAAAAAGTTCGGCTTCCTGCTCAACGCGCTGCAATACGGCGCCCCGCCCCACGGCGGCATCGCCTTCGGCCTGGACCGCCTGGTCACCATGATGTGCGGCGCCGAGTCGATCCGCGAAGTCATCGCTTTCCCGAAAACGCAGCGCGGGCAGGACCTGCTGGTGGGTGCGCCCACCGTGGTGCCGGACAAGCAGTTGCGTGACCTGCACATCCGCCTGCGCAACGTCGAGAAGGCTTCCTGACCGCGCGTCCGGGCGGACCTGAACGTAAATACGACAATGAAGAAAGTTTTGCTTGCGCTGTTCGTCCTTGTCGCGGCCTTGTCGCTGGCGCTGCCTCCGGCTTTTGCGCGCGGGCCGGTTGGTGAAATACCTGTCGCGCAGCTGCCCAAAGAGGCGCGCGAAACCCTGGCGCTGATCAAAAAAGGCGGGCCGTATCCCTACAAGCAGGATGACAGCGTGTTCGGCAACCGCGAAGGCCTGCTGCCGCAACAGCCGCGCGGCAGCTATCGCGAATACACCGTCAAGACGCCGGGCGCGCGTGATCGCGGCGCGCGGCGCATCATTGCGGCAAAGGGAATCGAGTTTTACTATACCGACGACCACTACAACTCTTTTCGCAGGATCCGCGAATAAATGAGCGATCTCAAAACCCAGCTTGCCGACAAGGCGCGCGCCGGCGTATTCCAGGTCGGTCCCGGCACCCAGTCACTCGAAGCGGCGGCCAAATCCGCCGGACTTGCCGTATGGCGTGTCGACATCGGCCATGTGCACGACAAAAAAGGTTTTACTGCGCTGGTCGCCAAGGCCATGGCCTTCCCCGAATGGTTTGGCGGCAATTGGGATGCGTTCAAGGATTGCCTCACCGATTTGTCCTGGAGCGAGGCGCCGGGCTACGTGCTGTTGCTCGAGCACAGCAAGCATTTTGGCGCCGGCCACCGCCATGAGTTTGATACGGCGATGGAAGTGCTGGCCGGCGCCTCGACCTGGTGGCAGGAGCAGGGCAAGCCCTTCTGGGTGCTGGTAGGCGGCCCCGAGGGCTGGGACGCCGGCCTGCCGCCGCTGCCGCCGGCCTGAATTGCATTTCGCGGCCATGGCATCCGCGTAATTCCAGAACATTCGAAACTGGAAAACCCCGCCGGATAAGGCTTTCCGGCCAAAAGTGGTGACAAAAAAGTCACATGCAGCAATACAAGATCCCGCGTTCCGTGCTGGTGGTCATCCACACCCCCGACCTCGAGGTATTGCTGATCGAGCGCGCGGCGGCACCCGGTTTCTGGCAGTCGGTGACCGGCAGCCTCGAGCGCGAGGACGAGCCGCTGCCGGAGACGGCGCTGCGTGAAGTGCGCGAGGAAACCGGCATAGCCGCCAAAGCGGATGCGCTGGTCGACTGGGGCATAGAGAACCGCTACGAAATCTTCACGCGCTGGCGCAACCGCTACGCCCCCGGCGTCACGCATAACACTGAACATGTCTTCGGCCTGACCCTGCCCGCGCCGCAGCCTGTCACGCTCGCCCCCGGCGAGCATGTGGCGCAAGTCTGGCTGCCCTGGCGCGAGGCGGCGGCGAAATGCTTCTCCTGGACCAACCGCGACGCCATCCTGCTCTTGCCCGAGAAGTCGGGTCGCTAGCCTGAGCGGCATCAAGCCGGAACGGGATGGGGCTATACTTTCGGCGATGAAAAACAAGCTGCAAGTTCTCCGCATTCGGCAATGGCTGCTTCTGGGCGCGCTGCTCGGTGCCGTGCTTGCCGGTTGCGCGACATTTCGCGCCGAGCCCCCGTTCACGCCCTCGCATGCCTTTGACCGCCCGCGCGAAACCACCCTGGGCAGGGCGTATGCGCAGGCCGAGGCGCGCCAACCCGGACTTTCCGGTTTCCGGCTGCTCAACAACGGCGTCAGCGCGCTGCTGACCCGCGCGGCGCTGGCCGACCTTGCCGAGCGCAGCATCGACGTGCAGTACTACATCTTCGACGCGGATGACGTGGGACTGTTCCTGATGAAGCGCCTCGTCGCCGCCGCCGACCGCGGCGTGCGCGTGCGCATCATCATCGACGACTACCTCATTGGATTTGATGACGCGACCCTGGCGCGTATCGACGCCCACCCGAACATCGAGATCCGCGTCTTCAATCCCTATCCGGACCGGGCGCGCTGGTCGCGCTCCCTGCAGATGATGTTCAATCTGTCGACCCTGGGCAACCGCATGCATAACAAGCTGTTTGCCGTCGACGGTCAGGCGGCTGTCATGGGAGGGCGCAACCTCAGCAATCATTATTTCGAGGGTGAATCTGAAACCAATTTTCGCGACATGGACGTGCTCGCCGCCGGTCCGGTGGTCGCCACGGTGCTCAAGCAGTACGACACCTACTGGAACGAGCCCATCGTCGTGCCGGTGGCGGCGTTTGGCGCCGATGCCGGCGATGGCAATGCCGCGCGGGCGGTTGACGAGGCGCAAGCGGCGTTGAGCCGTACCGCCGCCACGGGGGTGGGGGCGCAAACCGAATACCAGCGCCGCAAGGCCGAGTATGAGCGCCGGGTCCTGCAGGGTGCGGACGACCTGGTGTGGGCGGCGGTGCGGCCGGTCACCGAGCCGCCGGTACGGCAGTTGCCAGGCGCAGCCAAACCCTCGGCCGAGGTGGCCCGCGCGCTGGCCATCGAGCGCCAGCGTACGCGCGGCGACTACACCATGGAAACGGCCTACTTTGTTCCCGGCGAGCGCGGGGTGGAGGTGCTCTCGGAGCTGAGGGCGCGAGGCGTGCGCGTGCGCATCCTCACCAATTCGATGGCCTCTACCGATGTGCCGGCTGTGCACTCGGGTTACGCGCGTTACCGGGAGGCCCTGCTTGCCGCGGGCGTCGAGCTGCACGAATACCGTGTGGATGCGCCGCGGCCCATCCCCTCGACCCAGCTGCTGCGATTCGGGAGTTCTGATTCGGCGCTGCACGCCAAGGTGGTGGTGCATGACCGGCGGATGGTCTGGATAGGCACCGCCAATTTCGACCCGCGCTCGCGGCGCATCAACACCGAGACCGGCCTGCTGATCGACAGCGAAGTGCTGGCCGCGCGCATGCTCGAGAGCATGGAACGGGATTTCGCGCCGTCGCAAAGCTGGCGGCTGGTGCTCGAAACCGACGCACAGACCGGAATGCGGCGCGTCGTCTGGGTGGGGGAGCAGGACGGGGCACCCCTGCGTCTCACGCTTGAACCCGACGCCGGGGTAATGCGCCAGTTGCGCGTGTTGTTTTATTCCCTCCTGCCGGGCATAGAAGAATTGCTCTAGCGCGGCGCGTCGGCGCGGCTTACTGGTTGTCCAGGAAAGCCTTGACGCCGGTGTAGATGGAAACGCTGGCCGCGCCCACCGGCGTCAGGGCGGAGACGACCTTGGTGACGCGTACGGTCATTTTTTGTATGCCCAGCTGGCCGTCGGCGTCGGTGGTGAGCAGTTGCGCCAGGAAGACCACGACGCGGCTGGGCTGGCGCTTGCTTTGTATGTGGTGATAGCGCAGGCGGCCAAGCAGCATGCCGGTAATGAAGGCGAAGGCGATGCTGACCGCGTACTCGAGCATTTCGCGCGCCTCGCGCAAGTCCTGCGGCAGCACCGGCGTCTTGTCTGTCGCTGATGTGATTGCGCTCATGCCCAGCACCGTTACGGCCGCGATGACAAAAGCGATGCCCGCCGACAGGGCAAAGCGGCGCGGATGCCAGACAAACAGCGCAAAGCCGAAGGGCAGGGGTATGAGCAGCGAGGCGATGCGCAGGTACAGCGGTTTCAAGTCGTACAGGATGACGATGGCAAAGTGCGCCGCGAGCAGCAGCAGCATGGGCACGAGGAAGGCGATCAGGGTGCTGGTGACATAACTGCGTGCTTTTGAGAGCGGTAGTGGTACGGATTCAACGGCCGCAACGGAGGCATGCAGCCCGGCCAGTTCGCTTTCCAGCAGGACAATGCGCGCCTCCAGCGCCTTGAACGCCGGCGTGTCGTTGGGGTTTTTTTCCAGCCGCTCGATTTTTTCCAGCAGCGGCTTGAACAAGTACAGGTCGCGCGTGCACACCGGGCAGACCAGCGCCGCGTCATTGATGTTCGAGGTGCAATAAGGGCACTGCATTACGCGCGCTTACTTGACCACGTTGAGGGTCATTACCGAACTGGTCGACCGGCCTTCGCTGTCCTTTACGGTGAAACGCAGGTTGTGTTCTCCGGTGGGCATTTCCGTCTTCGCGAAATCGATGCCATCGTCCTTGATGCCATCCTTGATCCGGTCGGTAAGGTCGATCAGCGGGGTTTTCATGTAGAAAACTTTGATGCTCGCCGGGTCTATTTTCGCGCCGCCACGCGCCTCAAATCCGACCTTGAGGTCGAACGGCGATTTGACGGTTTTCGAAGCCGGATCGGGCGAGACCAGTTTGATGCCCGGTCCGCGGGTCACCCCGCGCGTGGCAAGGCCGGGCGCGTTGGGCAGTTTGGCCTCCTCTTCGGTCACCAGCGGGCCGGCGTGTGCTGCGGCGCAGCCGAGAAAAAAACGCAGGCGGCGAATAGGGATGAGACGGTTTTCATGGCTGACGCTCCGTTGCAATATGGTTGTCGATACTCAATCGCCGACGAGGACGAACGGTGCCCAGAACAGCGGGTGAGCATAGCTGAATGCCGGCTTGCCGTTGGCCGGGTCGAGGAAGCCGGGGCTGTCCAAGAGGCCGATCATCGCCTGTT
>CAMAWC010000115.1 GCA_945861875.1 Bordetella parapertussis | reverse complement strand
GGGCCCACACCCGACACCTCGTATCATTTTGTCGCTCATGCACCGACCGCTCTCAACGAGCGCCCCATCGTCATTGGCACCGGCCCCTGCGGTTTGTTTGCCGGACTACTGCTGGCGCAAATGGGTTTCAAGCCGCTCATCCTCGAGCGCGGCAAGGCGGTGCGCGAACGCACCCAGGACACCTGGGGCTTCTGGCGCAAAGGCAAGGCGCTCGACCCGGAATCTAACGTGCAGTTCGGCGAGGGCGGTGCCGGCACCTTTTCCGACGGCAAGCTGTGGAGCCAGATCAAGGACAGCAAGCATTACGGCCGCACGGTGCTGACCGAATTCGTCAAGGCCGGCGCGCCCGAAGAAATCATGTACGTGAGCAAGCCGCACATCGGTACCTTCCGCCTCGTCGGCATGGTCGAAAAAATGCGCGCCGGCATCGAAGCGCTGGGTGGCGAGTTCCGTTTCGGCTGCAAAGTGGCGGACCTGGTCATCGATGCGGCGACCGAAGCAAACGGCGGACGCGGGCAGGTTCGCGGCGTGCGCCTTGCCGGCGGCGAGACCATTGCCGCCGACCATGTGGTGCTGGCCATCGGCCACAGCGCGCGCGATACTTTTGCCATGCTGCACAGTTGCGGCGTGTACATGGAGGCCAAGCCGTTTTCCATCGGCTTTCGCATCGAGCATCCGCAGTCGGTCATCGACGCCTGCCGCTTCGGCAAGGCCGCCGGCAACCCCATCCTCGGCGCCGCCGACTACAAGCTGGTGCACCACGCCGGCAACGGCCGCTCGGTCTACAGTTTTTGCATGTGCCCGGGCGGCACCGTGGTCGCCGCAGCTTCGGAAATTGGTGGCGTGGTCACCAACGGCATGAGCCAGTACTCGCGTAACGAGCGCAATGCCAACGCCGGCATCGTCGTCGGCATCACGCCGGCTGACTACCCGGGCGACGCGCTTGCGGGCATCGCCTTCCAGCGCAAATGGGAGGCGCGCGCCTTTGAGCTGGGCGGCGGCAATTACAACGCGCCGGTGCAGCGCGTCGGCGATTTTCTCGCCGGCCGGCCCTCGACAGGGCTGGGTGCGGTAACCCCCTCCTACTCGCCCGGGGTGACGCCCTGCGACCTCTCCAGCGCCCTGCCCGACTACGCCATCGCGGCGATCCGCGAGGCCATTCCGGCGATGGAGCGCCAGTTGAAGGGCTTTGCCATGGCCGATGCCGTGCTCACCGGCGTGGAAACACGCACCTCGTCGCCGCTGCGCATCAAGCGGCGCGATGACTACCAGAGCGTCAACACCGCCGGCCTGTATCCGGCCGGCGAAGGCGCCAGCTATGCCGGCGGGATTTTTTCCGCTGCGGTCGATGGCATCGAAGTGGCCGAGGCGCTGGCACTGGATATCACCACCCATGCCTGATCAAATCATTCCACGCAACCCGCTTTGTGCCATGCTGGCACATCGCCTTTGCATTTTTTGCACAAGAGAGACACCGCATGAACAGCCCTACTGAAAAGACCGAGAAAAGCCGCCACATCGTCCTCACCTCGCACCCGCCGGCGGGCGCCGCCAAGCCCTCGCCGATCCACTGGGGCGCCGCCACCGCGGCCGAGCGCGGCCCGCTGGTGGCGACGCTGTCCGACCCGGCCAAGCGCAACGTCATCGGCGCGCATGCCGGCGCCTATGCGCTCTACCGCGCCCTCGCCATCGCCTCGGGCAAGCTCTCGCCCATCCATGTGCCCGACCTGTCCAATACCAGTCCGGCCGAGCGCATAGGCCCGCATCCGCAATGGGCCGACGCGCAAAAAATCGTCTCGCTCGACCCCTGGGGCCACCTGGTCGCCGAGGTCTATGCCGACAAGATCGCCGCCGGCTGGGACATCCGCCCGACCATTGCAGTGACCAAGGCGCACATCAACATGCCCGAGTTGCGCGATGTCATCGCATCGGGCGTGCTGGTGCCCGACGGCCAGATCCTGCGGGACAACGGCGACGTGCGCGTGACCAAGATCGCCATCGAGCCGGTGTGGTGGCTGCCCGGCGTGGCGGCGCGATTCGGCATCGACGAACAGACGCTGCGTCGCGGCCTGTTCGAGCACACCGCCGGCACCTTCCCCGAACTGATCACCCGCCCCGACCTCAAGGTCTTCCTGCCACCGATCGGCGGCATGACGGTCTACTGCATGGGCGAGATCGCCGCCATCACCGACCCGAAGCGCCAGCTTGCGGTACGCGTGCACGACGAGTGCAACGGCTCGGACGTGTTCGGCTCGGACATCTGCACCTGCCGGCCCTACCTGGTGCACGGCATCGAAGTGTGCATACAGACGGCGCAAGCAGGCGGCGCCGGCCTCATCATCTACAACCGCAAGGAAGGCCGCGCCCTCGGTGAAGTGACCAAATTCCTCGTCTACAACGCGCGCAAGCGCCAGGTCGGCGGCGACCGCGCCGCGACCTACTTCGAGCGCACCGAGTGCGTCGCCGGCGTGCAGGACATGCGCTTCCAGGAAATGATGCCCGACGTGCTGTCCTGGCTGGGCATCACGCGCATCGACAAGTTCGTGTCCATGAGCGACATGAAATTCGAGCCCATCGTGCAGGCCGGCATAGCAGTGGTCGAGCGCGTCGCCATTCCCGACGAGCGCATCCCGGCCGATGCGCGCGTCGAAATGGACGCCAAGAAGGCCGCTGGCTATTTCACCGCTGACGCGGTACCCGACGCCGCGGAACTGACCAAGGCCAAGGGCCGCAAACTCGACGAATGACGGTACGGGACCTTCCGGCGGAGCGCGCGCTCGCCGCCACGCTGCTCAATGCCGCGGCGGTGCGCGAGCGCTGCCGCATGGTGTTCGACGCCGGACGCAATGACGCACTGGCGCATTTTCGGCTGCACCTCGACAAGCTCGGGCCCACGGCCGATTTCGTGCTCGACACCATGCGCGCCGCCTACCCCACCCTCGCCATTCCCTATCACAGCCGCTGGCGCCACTTTGGCGTGGGCGGCCTCGACCGCTGGGCGAAACTCGCACCGCGCAGCGCCGCCGACGCACGCGAACAGTTGCGCGTGCAATTCGAGCTGGCCATCACCAGCGTGCTGCTCGATGCCGGCGCCGGGCCGCGCTGGCGTTACCGTGAAGCGGGCGGCGGCGAATACACGCGCTCCGAAGGCCTCGCCGTCGCCAGTTTCCACCTCTTCGCCTCTGGCGCCTTTTCCTCGGCGGCGCACGCGCCGCTGCGTGCCGACGCCGCGGGCCTTGCGGCATTTACCGAGGACCAACTCGCTGCGGCCCTCCAGGTCGGTGCCGGCAATCCGCTCGAAGGCCTCGCCGGCCGCGCCGCATTGATGCGCCGCCTGGGCGAGGCGGTGCAGTCGCAACCGGCGGTCTTTGGCGCAGAACGCCCGCGCCTTGGCGCCCTTGCCGACCACCTCATTGCGCTCTCCAGGGAGGGTCAGTTGCCGGCGACGGCCATACTCGAAACACTGCTCACCGCCCTCGGCCCGATCTGGCCCGGACGCATCACACTGGGCGGGCTTGCGCTCGGCGATGTCTGGCGGCACAGCCGGGTGCGCACCAATGACGCCACCGACCAGTTGCTGCCGCTGCACAAGTTGTCGCAGTGGCTGTCCTATTCCCTGGTCGAACCGCTGGAACAGGCCGGCATCCGCGTCAGCGGCCTCGACGGGCTCACCGGCCTAGCCGAGTATCGCAACGGCGGCCTGTTCATCGATAGCGGCGTTATCGAGGCGCGCGAGCCGCGACTGTTGAACGAGGCCCTGCCCGCGGACAGCGAAGCCGTGGTCGAATGGCGCGCGCTCACGGTAATCCTGCTCGATGAAATCGCCGTGCCAATTCGCGCCCGCCTCGGCCTGGATGCCATCAGCCTGCCCCTGGCCAAGGTGCTCGAAGGCGGCACCTGGGCGGCAGGCCGGCGTATTGCGCGTGAAAAACGCGCCGACGGCACCCCGCCCCTGAACATCATCAGCGATGGTACGGTGTTCTAAGTCACACAGGTTTTTTCACTTCTCACTCATTCACCGCTTCTCAGGAGCAAAGCATGACAGGCAAGGTAGTGGTAATCGATCATCCGCTGGTGCAGCACAAGCTGACGCTGATGCGGCGAACGGAAACATCCACCGGCAGCTTCCGTCGCCTGATGCGCGAAATCGGCACGCTGCTCGCCTACGAGGCCACGCGCGACCTGCCGCTGCGCATGGAATCGATAGAGACCCCGCTTGCGCCCATGATGGCGCCGCTCGTAGAGGGCAAGAAGCTGTGCTTTGTATCCATCCTGCGCGCCGGCAACGGTCTCTTGGACGGCATGCTCGAACTGGTACCCTCGGCGCGGGTCGGCCATATCGGCCTGTACCGCGACCCGCACACGCTCAACCCCATCGAGTACTACCTTAAGCTGCCGCAGGACATCGCCGAGCGCCGCGTCATCGTCGTCGACCCGATGCTTGCCACCGGCAACTCGGCCGCGGGTGCGGTCCATCGCCTGAAGGACCACGGCGTCGGCACAATCAAGGTGGTGTGCATGCTCGCCGCCCCCGAGGGCATCGCCAACTTCCACCAGCAGCACCCGGAAGTCGACCTCTACACCGCCGCCATAGACCAGCGGCTGGACGAGCACGGCTACATCATTCCCGGCGTGGGCGACGCGGGCGACCGGATTTTCGGCACGAAATAGGCGGCCGGCCGGAACAGTAATGGCTGGAAAGCCGCGCCAGTCGGCCCTTTCCAGCCGATATCCCTTAGCGCACCACCAGCACCGGCGTGCTGACGACGTGGGTCAGCAGTTTCTTGGTTTCGCTGGCAATCAGCAGGTCGGTCAGCCCGCGGCGGCCGTGCGACGCCATGACAATGAGGTCGCACTGCTGTTCGGCCGCCACTTTCAGGATGATCTGGTAGGGCGAGGTGCCGGTAATAAAGGCCGGCGTCGCGGTCACACCGGCGTCGGTTGCAACCTTGACCGCACGCTCCATGAGCGCGCGTTCCTCGGCCTCCACCTCCTCCTGCAACACCGAACTGGGCAGGCGCGTCAGCGCGCCACCTTCAACGTGATGCGGCATTTCCAGCGGCGACCTGACATGCAGGATGAGCAACTTTGCGTCCAGCGCCGCAGCCAGGCGCGCCGCCTCCTGCACCGCGCGATTGGACAATTCGGAGCCGTCGGTCGGAACGAGTATGTGCTTGTACATGGGCGGGTCTCCGCAGCGCGTTGAAAGTTCCGCTGTATTAAAGCCTAAATCAAGAACGATTGCACAACCCGCGACAAAGCGGAGCCGCTCTCGTCACTCGTACTTTTTCGCGTCCTCGATGACTTTGCCGTCGTTGGGCAATTCGCCCGGTTTGCGCAGGCTCACCTCCCCGCGCAGCTTGGTCACGTCGCGCAGCGAATCGGCGACGGCCGCAGCCAGTCCGTCGGGCGTAGCCGCCACCTCGCAATGCAGCGTCATGCGATCGACGCCGCCGGGGTTGTCAACCACCAGCCTCGCCTTGAGGATTTCCGGGTGGCGCTTGAGTACCGCGGCAACCTGCCCCGGATGCACAAACATGCCCTTGACCTTGGTCGTCTGGTCGGCGCGGCCCATCCAGCCCTTGATGCGCATATTGGTGCGCCCGCAGGGGCTGATGCCCGGCAGGATGGCCGACAGGTCGCCGGTGGCAAACCGGACCAGCGGGTAGTCACGATCGAGCTTGGTCACCACCACCTCCCCCACCTCGCCGGCCGCAACCGGGTCGCCGGTGCCCGGCCGCAGGATCTCGAGGATGATGTCCTCATCGACGATGAGTCCTTGCATCGCGTCGGTTTCGTAGGCGATGTTGCCGAGGTCTGCGCTGGCATAGGTCTGCAGCGCGCGCACGCCATGGTCGGCCAGCCACTGGCGCAGCGACGGCGGCAGCGCCTCGGCCGAGACCAGCGCTTTTTTCACGCTAGCCACGTCGGCGCCAAGCTCGTGGGCTTTTTCCAGGATGATCTTGAGGAAGGAGGGCGTGCCGACATAGCCTGCCGGCCTCAAGCCGGCCATTGCGGCCACCTGCTGCTCGGTCTGGCCGGTACCGGCCGGGATCACCGCGCAGCCCAGTTTGAGTGCGCCGCCCTCGAGCATGGAAGCGGCCGGGGTGAAATGGTAGGAAAAGCAGTTCTGGATCACATCGCCTGAGCGAAAGCCGGCGGCAAACAGCGGCCGCGCCATGCGCCACCAGTCGGCACCGCGCCCCTCCGGATCGTAGATCGGGCCGGGCGAAACAAATATGCGCGCCAGTTGCCCGGCCGGCGTGGCGTTGAGGCCGCCAAAGGGCGCCGTCGTGCGCTGCAATTCGTGCAAGTCGGATTTGCGCGTAACCGGCAGCGCAGCCAGCGCGGCGCGCGTGGTGACGGCGCGCGCATCGACGCCGGCGAGGATGCGGGCAAAGCCGGTGGTGTTTTTCTGCGCATGCGCGACCTGCGCCGGCAGCGCGGCAAGCAGGGCCGCTTCGCGCTGCCCGGGGTCGCGCGATTCAAGGGCGTCGTAATGTTCGGTCATGAGGACGAGGTTGGGACGAGCGGGCGGCCCGACGGGATCAGGACAGCCAGCGTTTGCGCCGGCGGTAGAACTTGTTTTCGCGAAAACTCTTGCGCCCCGCCGTGGACAGGCCGAGGTAAAACTCCTTCACGTCCTCGTTGCTCGACAAGTCGGCGGCAGCACCGTCCATGACCACGCGACCGTTCTCGAGGATGTAGCCGTAGTCGGCGTAGCGCAGAGCCACCATGGTGTTTTGCTCGGCCAGCAGGAAAGAAACCTTTTCCTTGGCGTTGAGGTCTTTGACGATTTCGAAGATTTCCTCGACGATTTGCGGCGCCAGCCCCATCGACGGCTCGTCAAGCAGGATCATGGTGGGTTGCGCCATCAGCGCGCGACCGACCGCGGTCATCTGCTGTTCACCGCCCGAGGTGTAGCCCGACTGGCTGGTACGCCGCTCTTTCAGGCGCGGGAAATAGTGATAGACCTTTTCCAGGTCCAGCCTGAGCTGCGCGCGGCCGACATTGCGCGTGTAGGCGCCGGTCAGCAGGTTCTCCTCGACGGTGAGGTGCTGGAAGCAGTGCCGCCCCTCCATCACCTGCACCACGCCGCGCTTTACCAGGTCGGCCGGCGTGAGGCGGTCGATGCGCTGGCCCTTGAACTCGATGCTGCCCTTGGTGACATCGCCGCGCTCGGCGCGCAGCAAATTGGAGATGGCCTTGAGCGTGGTGGTCTTGCCGGCGCCGTTGCCACCCAGCAGCGCGACGATTTTTCCCTCCGGCACATGCAGCGACACACCCTTCAACACCAGGATGACGTGGTCGTAAATGACCTCGATGTTGTTGATGGCGAGGTAGGTGTTTGCGCCCGGCTCGGGGACGGGTTTGAGGACGGCGGACATAGATTGGGAAATGGCTCAGGCTGGCTGTTCCCCCTCTCCCCTGGGAACGGGGGGGAGGGCTGGGGTGAGGGGGCCGGCTGGCACCCTCACCCCAACCCTCTCCCGCTGACGTCAGGTGCATCAGACGGGAGAGGGAACAGGGAAGTGAATCAAGTCTCTTTAGAACAATCGCGCGGGGTAATGCCTTTTTCCTTGGCGTAGGCCGCGGCCGACTGCTCGATCATCGGACGCACCAGTTCACGGTCGGGCTGGATCCAGTCGGTGATGACGTTCCACTTGGAGCCGTTCCATTCCTGGAACTTCACCGCACCGCCACCCTCGTGATCGAGGCAGGTCACCTTGAGCGACTGCATGAAGCCGGTGGCGCCCAGCGCGGCAAGGCGTTTGTCGTCGATGTTGAGGTTTTCCAGGCCCCAGCGGATCTGCTCGCCGGTCATCGGCTTTTTGCCGTATTTCTCCTGCGCCTTGCGAATCGCCTCGGCGGTGATAATGCCGTGGACCACGCCGCGGTTGTAGTAAATGCTGCCGACGCGCGACTTGTCCTCCATCTCACCCTTGCCCTTGGCGTAGACGAATTTCTCGATCTCCTTGACCACCGGATAATTGGTGCCGGCAACGTTGAAGCCCGCGGCGATAAAGCCCTTCGCCGCATCGCCCGCCGGAATGGTGTCCTCCTCTGCGCCGGACCACCACACGCCGATCATCTTGTTGCGCGGGAAACCCACCTTGGCGGCGGCCTTGAGCGCCGTCGGGTTCATCACTCCCCAACCGCGCAGGATCACCCAGTCAGGCTTGATCTGGCGCACCTGCAGCCATTGCGCACCCTGCTCGTTGCCCGGATGCGGCACCGGGATGTGGGTCACCGTAAAGCCGTATTTCTTCGCCTGGGCGTCAAGTACCGGGATGGTTTCCTTGCCGTAGGCCGAGTCGTGATAGATATTGACGATCTTTTTGCCCTTCAGCTTGTCCATCCCGCCTTCCTTGCTGCCGATGAACTTGATCTTGGCGGTGTTCTGCGACCAGTAATTGGTGATCAGCGGAAAGACGTAGGGGAAAACACGCCCGTCGGATGCGTCGGTGCGGCCGTAACCGATCGACACGATCGGTACCTTGTCGGCGGTGCCCTTGTCGATGAGCGAGTAGGTAATCCCGGTTGACAGCGGGTGCACCAGGGTCGCGCCGGTGGAACCTTTTTTCTTGGTGCGCTCGTAGCATTCCACGCCGCGCGCGTTGTTGTACTCGGTCTCACACTTTTCCCAGGTGATCTTGACGCCGTTGATGCCGCCGTCGCGGGCATTGAGCATCGCCAGATAATCGATCATGCCGCCGAAAATACCCGAGCCGCCCGCAGCATAGGGCCCGACCCAGTAACCGTTCATCGGCACGAACTGCTCGTTGGTCTGCGCGTGGGCGATGCCCGCGCTCACCAGTGCCGCGGCACCCAGCACCGCCGCAGCGGTGTTCTTGAACTGAATCATGTGAACCTCCTCAAGTTGAAAACGCTGCTTCTGAAACAGCTTATTAACGGGTTTTATGCCGCCTAATATAGACCTTTTGGGCCTGATTACAAAATCTGCCCCTCTCTAGTGCGGGAAGGGCCAAAGCCGCAACTTCTCCTTGCCGATCTGCCACAACCTCGCCAGGCCGTTCGGCTCGACAATGAGGAAGAATATGATCAGCGCACCGAACAGGATCAGGGTCAGATTGGAGATGGCGCCCGGCGGCGGCGTCAGGCCCATCGCCTCGGCCGCCGGCAGGGCCACAATCTCCAGAAAAATCGGCAGCAGCACGATGAAGGCGGCACCAAGAAAAGAGCCAAGAATGGATCCCACCCCGCCCAGAATGATCATAAACAACACCCGGAACGACAGGTCGAGGTTGAATCCCTCGGGCTCGACCGTGCCAAGGTAGGCAAAGGCATACAAGGCCCCGGCCACGCCGCAATAAAAGGAACTCACGGCAAAGGCCAGCAGCTTGGTCTTCATCATCGGGATGCCGATCACCGCGGCCGCCACATCCATGTCGCGCACCGCCATCCAGGCGCGGCCGACCGAGCTCCTCACCATGTTCTTGGCCAGCAAGGCCATCACCACGACGATGCTGAGCACGAATACATAGCGCTCCATCGGCGAGTCGATGACGTGGCCGAAAAGCACGATTTTTTGCGCGTTGATCACCCCGGAAGAGCTGTTGTTGGAAAACCAGCTGAACTTGGTCAGCGCCCACACCACGAAAAACTGCGCCGCCAGCGTCGCCACCGCCAGGTAAAAGCCCTTGATGCGCAGGCTTGGCAGGCCGAAGACGATGCCGACCATCGCGGCGCACACGCCGGCGAGGATGAAACTCACGAGGATGGGCATGCCCGGGATGCGCAGCATGAAGTTGTAGGCGGCAAAAGCGCCCACCGCCATGAAGGCCGCGGTGCCGAGGGACAGTTGCCCGGCGTAACCGGTAAGGATGTTCAGTCCCAGCGCCGCCAGCGAGAAAATCAGGAAGGGGATGAGGATGCCGCTGTACCAGTAATTGAAATCGATGCCGGCCGCCAGCCCCGGCGTCATCGAGGCGAGCGGGACGCCGGCAAAGGCGATGACAAGGATCACCAGCATGCCGATACGGTCCTGGCGGATCGGAAAGATCTGCTGGTCCTTGGCGTAGGTCGTCTTGTACTGGCCGGCTTCGCGGTAGAACATGGGTCAGGATCGGTAAATGGGGAATGGGAAAGGGGGAAGGGGAAACACGGTCATGCCCTGTCTATATGCTTTTGGTTACGGCCGCTCGCTGCCGCCCGCTTAACGTTCGCTGCGCTCACATTGGCCTCCGCCGAAAGTCCGTTCATCTCGTCATACTCGATCAATGTGCTTTTCACCGAACAGTCCTTCGGGGCGAAAGAGCAGGAAGACCAGCGCCAGCACGTAGGC
>CAMAWC010000114.1 GCA_945861875.1 Bordetella parapertussis | reverse complement strand
GCGAAACCTAGCGAAACAGATCCGGGTGCTTGGCGCTTTGCCGTGCAAGGCCTAAACGGCTTGCCCGGACGACCGCGACCATATCCCGCTTTGCCTCTTCAAAGTCCTGATTAATAATAACATAATCGAACTCGGCCGCGTGGCTCATTTCGTCCGAAGCGGCCGCCATGCGGCGGCGGATGGCCTCTTCACTGTCGCCGCCGCGGGTGCGCACACGGCGCTCCAGCTCGGCCAGGGACGGCGCCATGATGAACATGCCAACCACTTCGGGAAAAATCCGGCGCACCTGCTGCGCCCCCTGCCAGTCTATTTCCAGAACGATATCAATGCCCTCGGCGCGCCTTGCGCTGATCCACGCCTGCGAAGTGCCATAAGCGTTGCCATGCACCTCGGCGCTTTCGAGGAACTCACCGCGCTCGAGCATGGCCGCAAAGGCGGCGCGGTCGACAAAGTGGTATTCGCGGCCGTCCAGTTCGCCCGGGCGCGGCGCGCGGGTGGTGCAAGAGACCGACAGTGCGAGATCGGATACCTCCTTCAACAAGGCGTTGACGAGGGAGGACTTGCCCGCGCCCGAGGGCGCACAGACGATGAACAGGGAGCCGGTCATTGGGGTGAGAAGCGCGGTGAATGGTGAATGGTGAAAAGTGAATGGTACCCCGCCGCATCGCGGGGCTGCTGCGGCATAGTTGGCATGAACCGACCATTTACCATTTGCTGTTCACTGTTTCCCATTTCCCGTCCTACTCGATATTCTGGATCTGCTCGCGCATTTGCTCGATCAGCAGCTTGAGTTCAATCGCCGCCTCGGACAGCTCCCGCGCCACCGATTTGGAGCCCAGGGTATTGGCCTCGCGGTTGAGTTCCTGCATGAGGAAGTCCAGCCGCTTGCCGGCCGAACCGCCGCCCTTGCCACCGGAGGCGATGACCCGCTCGACCTCGTCAAGATGCGCCGACAGACGCGACAATTCCTCGGCGACGTCGATTTTCACGCCGAACACGGCGACCTCCTGGCGAATGCGCTCCTCGTCGCCGCCGGCAAGCACTTCACGCAGGCGCGTCGACAGCCTTTCCTGGTAAGCGGCGACGATTTGCGGCATCAGCGGCGCCAGCGTCGCGACCTTTTGCCGCATCGCCCCAACGCGCTCGAGAATCATCTGCCCGAGCTTGGCGCCTTCGCGCTCGCGCGTAGCCGCGAGTTCGGCCACACCCTGGCGGGCAAGCGCAAGCGCCGGTTCGCGCAGCGCGTCAAGCGACACCTCGTTGCCGGCAAGCACGCCCGGCCAGTGCAGCAATTCGCCCAGCCCCAACGGCTGCGCCTCGGGGACGACAGACTGCGCTTCGCGCGCCAGCGCCGCCACGCGTGCCAACAGGTCGCGGTTGAGCGCAAGGCTCGCCCCGGCCTGCACCCGCAGCGTGAAACCCAGCCGGCAATCGACCTTGCCGCGCACGACGCGCGCGGCGATGAGTTCGCGCAACGCCGGCTCGAGGCTGCGCAACTCCTCGCCGATGCGGAACTGGATGTCGAGGAAACGGCTGTTGACGCTCTTGATTTCAAGCTGCAACGCCCCCTGCGGCAGATCGCCGGTGAGCGCCGAATACCCGGTCATGCTTGCAATCATCGTTTGCCCATTCGCGCCATTGTGACTAAATCCCTGCCAAAACCCGAAGCCGCTTTACTTTGCCCCTGCAAAGCCAGAAAATCGTCGGCGAAAGCCCCGTGCGCCCGGGTACAAGCCGCCCACAGGCCCGCAATTGCAACACCTGGGTGCGGCCGGGCCTAGCGTGCCCGGGTATCCGGGTATCCGGGCATCCGGGTGTGCAGGCGTTTGCCGTCGCGAGTTTCACCGGGCGGGCCCGGCGTTCATTGTTCGTGCTTCGCTAACCGCTCCATCATAACTGTCCCGCGCATTCCATGCCATCGCAAGCTAACCAGCCTTTGCCGGATGGCTATCAACTGCAGAATTACAAGGTCACGCGCGTGCTCTCGTGCGGCGGCTTTTCCATCGTTTATCTGGCCATCGACGAGAACGATCTGCCGGTCGCCATCAAGGAGTACCTGCCGAGCTCGCTTGCGCTAAGGCGCGAGGGCGATGCGCTGCCGTCCATCTCCGAGGACAATGTCGCCACCTTCCGCTACGGCATGAAATGTTTTTTCGAGGAGGGCCGCTCGCTCGCGCGGCTGTCGCACCCCAACGTGGTGCGCGTGCTCAATTTTTTCCGCGCCAACGAAACCGTCTACATGGTGATGCGCTACGAGCGCGGCCGCACCCTGCAGGAGCACATACAGGCGCGGCGCGGCACCATACGCGAGACCTTTTTGCGCCACGTCTTCACCGCCCTGCTCAACGGCCTGCGCGAGGTGCACACCAACAAGTTGCTGCACCTGGACATCAAGCCGGCCAATATCTACATCCGCAACGACGGCACGCCGCTATTGATCGACTTTGGTGCGGCGCGCCAGACCCTCACCGAAGAAGTGGCGCGCCTCAACCCGATGTACACGCCGGGATTCGCACCGCCCGAACAATACAAAAACCGTGAATTGCTCGGCCCGTGGAGCGACATCTACTCGGTCGGCGCCAGCATGTACGCCAGCCTTGCCGGCGTCGCGCCGCAATCGGCCGATGCGCGCGCCGAGCGCGACCGCTACGTCTCGGCGACCAAGCTGTTCTCGGGCAAATACAGCCGGCACCTGCTCGAGACCATAGACTGGTGCCTGCGACTGGACCACATGAAACGGCCGCAAAGCGTGCTGTCGCTGCAAAAGGTGCTGTTGCGGGAGAAAAACCCGGAAACGGGCGGCAAGACCGGAATGATGGAAAACCTGCGCGAGACCTTCATGCGCCTGGCAAGACCCAAACTTCCCCAGACCCCGGCTGACAAATGAAATTCTCCATTTACCAGGAAAGCCGCCGCGGCGGCCGCAAGAACAACCAGGACAGGATCGCCTACAGTTACAGCCGTGATGCGCTGATACTGATTGTCGCCGACGGCATGGGCGGCCACCTGCACGGCGAGGTCGCGGCGCAAATTACCGTGCAGTTTGTCACCGAGGCGTTCGAGCGCGAGGCCAAGCCCAAGCTCGCCGACCCGTTCCAGTTCCTGATCGAGGCGATAACCAACGCCCATCACGCCATCGTCGATTACGCGGCGACGCGAAAGCTCGACGAGACGCCGCGCACCACCTGCGTCGCCTGCATCGTGCAGGATTCGATCGCCTACTGGGCGCATGTCGGCGACTCGCGCCTCTACCTGGTGCGCAACGGCCACGTGCACGCACAAACCAAGGACCACTCGCGCGTGCAGCAACTGGTCGACGCCGGGCGCATCCGTGAAGAAGCCGTGGCGGTGCACCCGGAGCGCAACAAGATCTACAACTGCCTCGGCGCGGGCACCCCGCCGCAGGTGGATGTCTCGCGCAAAACCGTGCTGCACGAGCGCGACACGCTGCTCCTTTGCAGCGACGGCCTGTGGGGCCCGCTCAATTCACGCATCATCGGCGCGGCCCTTCTCAACACCGCCATCATGCAAGCGGTGCCGGCACTGATGACGCAGGCCGAGTTTCGCGCCGGGAAGGACAGCGACAATATCTCCGCGGTCGCCATCACCTGGCTGGAGAGTTACGCCGAGGACGCGCTGCCCGGGGACGTTTCGACACAGACCCTGGAGCTGGGGGAGTTCACCACGCAGATGGAAAACTTTGCCGCCCCAAAGCCGGGTGCCGCGCGCGACGACGACCTCACCGACGAGGAGGTCGAGCGCGCCATCGCAGAAATCCGCACGGCGCTGCGCAAGCACGCGCAGAAAAAACCGCCATGACCCATGACATCGAAAACCGCCACGACCCTTGACAACGAAAACCACCATGACCCATGACAACGGGCGAGGCCACCCGGTCCCCGATCACGGCATCCCCCACCCCTTAAACCCGGAGCACCAACCAATGCGGCCATCAGGAAGAAAACCCGACCAGCTGCGCGACATAGTCATCACGCGCGGCTACACCAAACACGCCGAAGGTTCGGTGCTCATCGTCTTTGGCGACACCAAGGTGTTGTGCACGGCCAGCGTCGAGGAGCGCGTACCCGGCTTTCTCAAGGGCAGGGGCCAGGGCTGGGTGACCGCCGAGTACGGCATGCTGCCGCGCTCGACCCACACCCGCTCCGACCGCGAAGCGGCGCGCGGCAAGCAGTCCGGCCGCACCCAGGAAATCCAGCGCCTGATCGGCCGCAGCCTGCGCGCCATCACCGACCTCAAGGCGCTTGGCGAGCGCACCATACAGTTCGATTGCGACGTGCTGCAGGCGGACGGCGGCACCCGCACCGCGGCCATCACCGGCAGTTTTGTGGCGCTGCATGACGCAGTGGGTACCCTGCTCAAGGGCGGCCTCATCGCCGCCTCGCCCATACGCGACCATATTGCCGCGGTCTCGGTCGGTGTCGTCGGCGGTTTGCCGGTGCTCGACCTTGATTACCCAGAGGACTCGTCCTGCGACACCGACATGAACGTGGTGATGACCGGTTCGGGTGGCTTCGTCGAAGTGCAGGGCACGGCCGAGGGCGCGCCCTTTTCGCGCACCGAAATGGACCACCTGATGGCGCTGGCCGAACTGGGCATAGGCCAGCTCGTTGCCAAGCAAAAAACCGCGCTGGGCCTGGCCTGATTTCGTCCTCGACCGAGGTCCCCGGCGGGGCATGTAGCGGTGGGGCGCTGTGCTAGCATCCGCTCTCGCCATCACCCGCCCCTTAAGCCCACATGAAAATCACCACCAACGGCATCCAGACCCACTACACCGTCGAGGGCAGCGGGCCCTGGATCACTTTCAGCCACTCCCTTGCCTGCAACCTCGGCTCGTGGGACGCCCAGGCGGCGGCGCTGTCGAAACACTACACCGTGCTGCGCTACGACACGCGCGGCCACGGCCAGAGCGACGCACCGGATGGCGCCTACAGCCTGGACATGCTCGCCGACGACCTCAAGGCGCTGCTCGACGGCCTTGGTGTCAAGCAAACGCACTTCGTCGGCCTGTCCATGGGCGGCATGATAGGCCAGACCTTCGCGCTCAAGTATCCGGGCGTGTTCAAGAGCATCGCCTTGTGCGACACCACCAGTTCTTACGGTGAAAACGCCCTCGCGACCTGGATGGACCGCGTGCGTATCACCGCGGAAAAAGGCATGGCCGCGGTGGTCGAGGGCACGCTGTCGCGCTGGTTTACCGACCCCTTTCGCGCCAGCCACCCCGATATCATGAAACTGTTCGGCGACATGATCCGCACCACGCCGGTCGCCGGCTACGGCGGCTGCTGCCAGGCCCTGCCGCATATCAATTCGACTGCACGCCTGGCGCAAATCAAATGCCCGACCATCGTCATCGTCGGCGCCGACGACCCGGGCACGCCGGTGGCGATGGCGCGCATCATTCACCAAGCCATGCCCGGTTCGGAACTGGCGATCATCCCCTCGGCAGCGCATATTTCCAATATCGAACAGCCGGCCGCCTTCAACGCGGCGCTGACCGGGTTTCTCAACAAAATCGGCTAGGGAAGCGCTGATTGAGTTTTTACTTCGTCGTTCCCGCGAAAGCGGGAATCCATTTTGACTCAATGAATCCACGCTTTACATCAAGGTGGATTCCCGCTTTCGCGGGAATGACGGACTTATTCAGTGTTTCCCTAGGCAGGCATGGTGTGCGCGTCGTTTTAATGTGCACCGCACGCGTACACGCGATACTGTGCATCGCGATAATTTAGGTTTAAACTAATTTAAGCTTGAATTTCCCATCGCGCCCATGCCGTCTGCTCCCGCCGGAAAAACCGCAGTTCCAGCCACTCTGCCTCGCGAGGCCGCGTGAGTTCGCGCCAAATGCTCGCCGAAGCGGCACCCACCCGCCCGTCCCACAGCGACCAGGAATCGCGCGCCAGCGGCAGCGACCACGAGGCCTTGCGCCTGTGGCTGCGCCTGCTCACCTGCACCAACCTGATCGAAGGCCGCATTCGTGCGCGCCTGCGCGCCAGCTTTGACTGCACGCTGCCGCGCTTTGACCTGATGGCCCAGCTCGAGCGTCACCCGGAGGGCCTGAAAATGGGCGAAATTTCCAAACGCCTGATGGTCACCGGCGGCAATGTCACGGGCATCACCGACCAGCTGGTCAAGGAAGGCCTGGTCACGCGCGAAGGCCTGCCGCGTGACAAACGCGCCACCCTGGTCAAACTGACCGCGACCGGCCGCAAGACTTTCGCCCGCATGGCCGAGGAGCACGAACAATGGGTCGCCGGCCTGTTCAGCAAAGTGGGTGACAAGGAACGCAAGCAACTGCTCGACCTGCTCGGTGAGTTGAAGCAAGCCCTGGCCGCCGACACCGCCGTCACGGACCACGCAAGGGACACGACATGAGCATCGCCCGCCACAAAAAGCCGTTCGCCAAACACCAGTCGAAACATTTTCTCTGGCAGGTCGAGGACAAGGTCGCGACCCTCACGCTCAACCGCCCCGAGCGCAAAAACCCGCTCACTTTCGACTCCTACGCCGAGCTGCGCGACCTGTTTCGCGACCTGCAATACGCCAGTGACGTGCGCGCCGTTGTGGTCACCGGCGCCGGCGGTAACTTCTGCTCCGGCGGCGACGTGCATGAAATCATCGGGCCGCTGACCAAAATGAGCATGCCCGAGATGCTCGAATTCACGCGCATGACCGGCGACTTCATCAAGGCCATGCGCAACTGCCCGCAACCGGTCATCTCGGCCATAGACGGCATTTGCGCCGGCGCCGGTGCGATGATCGCGCTTGCCTCGGACCTGCGCTACGGCACGGCCGCGGCGAAGGTGGCTTTTTTGTTCACGCGCGTCGGCCTCGCCGGCTGCGACATGGGCGCCTGCACCCTGCTGCCGCGGCTGGTGGGCCAGGGCCGCGCCTCCGACCTTTTGTACAGCGGTCGCAGTCTCGGCGGCGAGGAGGGCCTCGCCTGGGGATTTTTCAATAAACTGTGCGCCGGCGATGCGCTGCTCGCCGAAGCGCAGGCGGTGGCAAAAACCCTGGCAGAGGGCCCGGCCTTCGCCCACGGCATGACCAAGAAAATGCTGCACCAGGAATGGAACATGGGTCTTGATGAAGCGATCGAGGCCGAAGCACAGGCGCAGGCCATATGCATGCAGACGCGGGATTTCAAGCGCGCCTTCGAGGCCTTTGCCGCAAAACAAAAACCGAAATTTGAAGGCAATTAACAACTCTTAAAATATGCACTCTCCTTGTCATTGCGAGCGCAGCGAAGCAATCTCATCGTCATGGTGACTACCGTCGCAATGCCACAAGATTGCCGCGTCGGCTTCGCCTCCTCGCAATGACGACATTTTCTTATTTTTACCAACCCGGATAAGGACAGACAATCATGATGAAAACCAGCTGGATAGACATCAAAGCCAAGGACGGCAGCTACGGCGGATACCTTGCGCTGCCGCCCACGGGCAAGGGCCCGGGCATCGTGATGTTCCAGGAAATTTTCGGCGTCAACCGCCACATGCGCGCGGTGGCCGAGCAATACGCGATGGACGGCTTTGTCGTGCTCGCGCCCGACGTGTTCTGGCGCCAGGCACCGCGTGTCGAACTGGGCTACGAGGGCGATGACATGACGCGCGCGCGCGAACTGATGGGCGGAATCTCGCCGACCGATGCCATCGCCGACCTGCAGGTCACCGTCGCGACGCTGCGCGCCCGCCCGGAAGTGACCGGCAAGATCGGCGCGATCGGCTATTGCATGGGCGGACGCCTCGCCTACTTCGCCGCGGCGACCGCCGGCGTCGACGCCGCCAGCGCCTGGTACGGCGGCGGCATCCAGGACAACCTGGACAAGGCGGCAGGCGTGAAATGCCCGATGCAGTTCCAGTACGCCGAGAACGACCACGCCATTCCGCTCGAAGCGGTAGACAAGGTCAAGGCGGCCTTCGCCGGCAAGAACGCCGAATTCAACATTTTTCCGGGTGCCGGCCACG
This sequence comes from Bordetella parapertussis, assembly GCA_945861875.1. Classification (GTDB taxonomy): domain Bacteria; phylum Pseudomonadota; class Gammaproteobacteria; order Burkholderiales; family SG8-39; genus CAITSH01. The sequence goes on along the minus strand of CAMAWC010000114.1, from coordinate 2,380 downwards.
GCTTTAATTGCTGGGACCGCGCCTCCTACCACCAGCCTTCGGCGGCGCTGGCGCACGGCCGCACGCTGGGTTTTTTCGCCAAGCACCTCACCTGAGTATTCCGGAATGGATGCCTGCCAGCACGCCCCCACCCTCTCTTGCAGAGCGCGCTGCCCGATGCAGCGGGCAGCCGTTCGGCAGGCGGGCGACAAGTCGCCCGAATTCCCTGCCTCACCCCCAGCCCTCTCCCTGAGGGAGAGGGTGAGAACGGCACCAATTCGCTTTCGCGACTTGGTGAAAGCTCGACCGTGAGCGACAAAAGTTATCTCGAATGGCCGTTTTTTGACGATGCGCATCGCGCGCTTGCGGCTGCGCTCGAAGACTGGGCCGTCGCCAGCCTGGGTGATGTCGCCCACGACGGCCATGTCGACGATAGCTGCCGCACACTGGTCAAAGCCCTGGGCAAGGGTGGCTGGCTGCGCTACGCCGTGCCAAAAAGCCACGGCGGGCAACTGGAACAACTCGATTCGCGTTCGCTTTGCCTGATCCGCGAAACCCTCGCCCGGCACGACGGCCTCGCCGACTTTGCCTTTGCCATGCAGGGCCTTGGCTCGGGGGCGATTTCGCTCGCCGGATCGGATGAAATAAAACGGCGCTATCTGCCGCGCGTCGCCTCGGGCGAGGCCATCGCCGCATTCGCCCTGTCCGAACCGGACGCCGGCTCGGATGTGGCGGCCCTGAGCACCAGCGCCGAACTGCAGGGCGGGCACTACGTCCTCAACGGCCAGAAAACCTGGATATCCAACGGTGGCATCGCCGACTTTTACTGTGTCTTTGCACGCACCGGCGAGGCGCCGGGCGCGCGCGGCATCAGCGGCTTTGTCGTCGACGCCGACACGCCCGGCCTGGCCATTGCCGAGCGCATCGACGTGATCGCGCCGCACCCGCTGGCCACGCTGCGTTTTGACAACTGCAGAGTGCCCGCCGCAAACCGCCTCGGTGCAGCCGGCGGCGGCTTCAAACTGGCGATGCAGACGCTGGACATATTCCGCGCCTCGGTGGCGGCGGCGGCGCTGGGCTTTTCCCGCCGCGCCCTCGATGAGGCGATGGCGCGTGCCAGCAGCCGCAAGATGTTCGGCCAGACCCTTGCCGACTTCCAGCTCACCCAGGCGGCGGTCGCCGACATGGCCACCGGCATAGACAGCGCCGCACTGCTCACCTATCGCGCCGCCTGGCTGCGCGATGTCAAGGGCGGACGCGCCACGCGCGAAGCGGCGATGGCGAAAATGGTCGCCACCGAAAACGCGCAAGCCATCATCGACCGCGCACTGCAGATGTTCGGCGGCGAAGGCGTCAGGCACGGCAACATCGTCGAGCGGCTGTATCGCGAAATCAGGTCGCTGCGCATCTACGAAGGCGCGACCGAAGTGCAAAAACTCATTATCGCAAGAGAGACATTGCGTAAATAGCCCCCCATGGCACGCACGGCACATACCGACACTTTTGCACGCGACAAGCTGCCGCCGCGCGGGGAATGGCCGGAATTGATTTTCGAGCTGCCGGAACTGCAATACCCGGACCGCATGAACGCCGCGGCGCTGCTGCTCGATCGCGCCGTCGCAGCCGGCCACGCCGACAGCCCGGTGATCTGGACTTCTGTCGACGGCCGGCCGGTGTACGCCACCTACCGCCAGTTGCTGGCGCGCGCCAACCAGATCGCCCATGTGCTGGTCGATGACCTGAAGCTCGTGCCGGGCAACCGCGTGCTGCTGCGCGGCGCCAACAACCCGATGATGGCCGCCTGCTGGTTCGGCGTGATCAAGGCCGGCATGATCGCCGTGGCGACCATGCCGCTGCTGCGCGCCAAGGAATTGCAGCAGGTGATAGCCAAGGCCAAAGTCAGCGCAGCACTGTGCGACATCGGCCTGGCGGAGGAAATGGAAAACTGCCGCAAGCCGGGCGAACATTTTTGCGCCGACCTCAAGCAGGTGGTGTATTTCAACGATGCCTCGCCGCAGGGCCTGGAGGCCAGGCTCGCCACCAAGCCCATGGGCTTTCGCAACTGCGACACCGCCGCCGAGGACATCGCCCTGATCGCCTTTACCTCGGGCACCACCGGCGAGCCCAAGGGCACCATGCATTTTCACCGCGACGTCATCGCCATGTGCGACTGTTTTCCACGCTCCTGCCTCAAGCCCTCGCGCAACGACATTTTCTGCGGCACGCCGCCGCTCGCGTTTACCTTCGGCCTTGGCGGCATGCTCGCCTTTCCGATGCGCTTTGGCGCCTCGACGGTGTTGATGGAAAGGCTCTCCCCTGAATTGCTGTTGAAAGTCGTGCAGGACTTCCGGGCCACGGTGTGCTTTACCGCGCCGACGTTTTACCGCCAGATGGCCGGCCT
>CAMAWC010000113.1 GCA_945861875.1 Bordetella parapertussis | reverse complement strand
TTAAGTCCGTCATTCCCGCGAAGCTTGTCCTCGAATGCCTTAATCGGGGAGCGGGAATCCACCTTGACCTAAAGCGTGGATTCATTGAGTCAAAATGGATTCCCGCTTTCGCGGGAATGACGATTTATGGACTTAATCGGAGCTTCCCTAATCAATTCGTCATTCCCGCGAAAGCGGGAATCCATGGGGTTCGTCGTATGGCGACCATCCTAACCCCATGGATTCCGGGTTCCGCTACGCGGCCCCGGAATGACGGGTACGAGTAATAGGCCGTATCGTGCTGTCCGTAACCACCCTTCACCACATCATCCCCCGCGCAGTCACCGGCCACAAGGCTTGCACCACACCCTTGCGCACGCAGACAAACCAGTCGTGCAGGTTCACCGTCGGGTCGCAATGCCCCGGCACCAGCAGCAGCTTTTCGCCCAGCGTCGGCGGCGTCGTACTCGCAGCAACGCTGACCACACCATGCTCGTCCGAGGCCTTGATGTACTCGAGCCCGCTGCGCCCGGCCACGCGCGGCATGCCCGAATCGACACTGGAGGCCTTGAGCCCGGCATCGACAACGACGCGATCGGCGGCGGGCGTGCTCATTACCGTGGTGAGGACGTGCAGGCTCTGGCCGAAGGCGGGAAAACCCTCCCAGGCGTTGCGCTGGTAGTCGGCGTCCATGAAAATGTAAGACCCCGGCTGCAACTCGGTATACACCCCGCTGTCGCGCTCGAACAAAAAGCTGCCGGTGCCCGCCCCGGTGACCGTGTCGCAGGCGATGCCCGCAGCGACAATCAGATCACGCGTAGCGCGGGCTTTTTCGGTCGCCACGTCAATCGCCGCGCGCCGCGCCGCAGTACTGCGTACATGTTGCGCCGAGCCCTGGTAAGCGTGAATGCCGGCAAAGCGCAGTTCGGGCGCCGCCGCCACCGCGCGCGCGAGTGCGATGGCCGGCGCGCCGGGCGCGACGCCGCAACGCGCCGCGCCGACGTCCACCTCGATCAGCACATCCAGGCGCACGCCGGCGGTCTTCGCCGCCGCGGCCAGCGCCGCGACATTCACGGCATGGTCGGCGCACACGGCGATGCGCGCGCGCTTGGCCAGCGCGGCGAGCCGCGCCAGCTTGGCCGCACCGACCACTTCGTTGCAAATGAGGATGTCTTCCACGCCGGCATCGACCAGCGCTTGGGCCTCGCTGACTTTCTGGCAGCACACGCCCACCGCACCGGTGGCGACCTGCGCCTTGGCGATGTCGGCCGACTTGTGCGATTTGGCGTGCGGGCGCAGGCGCACCTTGTGGCCCTTTAGCGCCGTGTTCATCAAGGCGATGTTGCTCTCGAACACATCAAGATCAAGAATCAGCGCGGGCGTATCGACTTCACTCAGCAGCATGCCAATGCTGGCCGGGGCGGCGGCGGGGGCGGCGTAGGGGTTCATGGGCTTCTCGGGGCTTTGCTAAGTGACAAGCCGCCATTCTAACTGGGGTAAAATCCGCCATCACAAACAGCGAAGAAGAACCGCATGCGCGCAGTCGAAATCACCACCCCGGGCGGGCCCGAAGTCCTCAAACTGGGCACCCGCCCCGATCCGGCGCCACAGGCCGGTGAAGTGCTGATCAAGGTTGCCGCCGCCGGGGTCAACCGTCCCGACGTACTGCAACGCAAGGGCAATTACCCGGTGCCGCCGGGCGCATCCGACATCCCCGGCCTGGAAATCGCCGGCACCATCACGGCACTGGGCGCGGGTGTCAGCGGCTGGAAGATCGGCGACGAAGTCTGCGCGCTGGTCGCCGGCGGCGGTTACGCCGAGATGTGCACCGCACCGGAGGCACAAGTGCTGCCCGTGCCCAAGGGCTTGTCGATGATTGAGGCGGCCTCGCTGCCGGAAACTTTTTTCACCGTCTGGACCAATGTCTTTGACCGCGCCAAGCTCGCCCCCGGCGAAACCCTGCTGGTACAGGGCGGCTCCTCGGGCATAGGCGTCACCGCCATCCAGATGGCCAAGGCCTTCGGCCACACCGTCTATGCCACCGCCGGCAGTGCGGAAAAATGCGCCGCCTGCGTGCGCCTTGGCGCCGACCGCGCCATCAACTACAAGACCGAGGATTTTGTCGCCGTGCTGAAAGAAGCCACCGGCGGCAAGGGCGTCAACGTCATCCTCGACATGGTCGGCGGCGATTACGTCGACCGCGAACTCAAGAGCCTGGCTGACGATGGCCGCATCGTGCTGATCGCCTTTCTGGGCGGCATGAAATCGACGGTGAACCTCAATGAAATCCTGCGCCGCCGCCTGGTGCTCACCGGCTCGACGCTGCGCCCCCGGCCCATAGACTTCAAGGGCGCCATCGCAAAAAACCTGCGCGACAAGGTCTGGCCGCTGTTCGAAGCCGGCAAAATCAAGCCGGAGATTTTCAAGACCTTCGCCCTCGCCGATGCGGCCGAGGCGCACACGCTGATGGAGTCCTCGCAGCACATCGGCAAGATTGTGTTGACGGTGTAGGCAGGAAATGACCATGTCCCTTCCCCGTCGTTCCCGCGAATCCCGCTCCGGGGACCAGGGCGGGAACCCAGCGACGTTCGTCGAAAGACACTGGATTCCCGCTTCCGCGGGAATGACGGCCCTGTTTCGCGTTTCCCTGGGCATATAACCATGTTCCAGCCTGACCTCCTCAAGGGCAAGCGCATCCTCGTCACCGGCGGGGGCACCGGGCTCGGGCGCGAGATCGCGGCGCAATACCTGCAGCTGGGGGCCGATATTGTGATTTGCGGCCGGCGCAAGGCGGTGCTCGATGCCACCGCCGGTGAACTGCTAAAGGCGCACGGCGGCAAAGTCAGCACCCACGCCGTCGACATTCGCGATGCCGCCGCGGTGGACGCCATGGTGCAGGCGATCTGGGATGAGGGCGGGCCGTTGACGGGACTGGTCAACAACGCCGCCGGCAATTTCATCAGCCGTACCGAAGACTTGTCGCCGCGCGGCTTTGACGCCATCGCCGACATCGTGCTGCACGGCACCTTCTACACCACGCAGGCGGTGGGCAAGCGCTGGATCGCCGGCGGCCACAAGGGCAGCGTCATTTCCATTGTCGTCACCTGGGTGTGGACAGGCTCGCCCTTTGTCGTGCCCTCGGCCATGGCCAAAGCCGGCGTGCACGTGATGACGCAGTCGCTCGCGGTCGAGTGGGGACGCCACGGTATCCGGCTGAATGCCATCGCACCGGGAACCATACCGACCGAGGGCATGAGCAAACGCCTTGCCCCGGGACGAGAGAATCGCGATGACACGGTGGCAAAAGACAACCCGATGGGCCGCGTCGGACAAATGCACGAGTTGCAAAACCTCGCCACGTTTTTGATGGCTGACGGCTGCGAGTGGTTGTCGGGCCAGACCATCGCCCTTGACGGCGCCGGCTGGCAGGCCAACGGCGGCTCGTTCAAGGAATTGTTCGCCTGGGGCGACCAGGAGTGGGCGGCTGCGCGCGCCGCCATCAAGGGACAAAACGACAAGGACAAGGCGCAAAGATAAATCTAGTGAACCACGGAACAAGTCCGTCATTCCCGCGGCCTTTAGTCCCCGCGAAAGCGGGGAGGGAATCCATCTTGAAGTGGAGCCCGGAATCTGTGAGTCAAAATGGGTTCCCGCTTGCGCGGGAACGACGAAGCGGGATTTTATTCACCGTTTCATTAGGCCACATTGGCTGGAAACGCCCGTCTGGCGTGGTTTTCCAGCCATCGGCACAGTTAATCAGGAGGAGGTAAGGTGAAAGAAAACATCCCCGCGGGCGTGCTCGCGCTGTTGCTCGCCGCCTTTGCCGCCCTGCCCTTTGCGGCCATGGCGCAAGCCACTTCGACAAGCCCAGGACAGGCCTGGCCGAGCAAACCGATACGCCTTGTCACGCCTTTCGCGCCCGGCGGCGGCACCGATTTCGTCGCCCGCCTGGTCGCGCAAAAGCTCAGCGAGCGCCTCGGACAGCAGGTGGTGGTGGACAACAAGCCCGGCGCGGGCAGCACCATGGGCACCGAACTCGCGCTCAAGTCCCCGCCTGACGGCTACACCCTGCTGCTCACCCCGGCGAGCTACACGGTCAACGCCAATATCTACAAGCTCAACTTCGACCCGCTCAACGACATCACGCCCATAGTGCAGATTTCATCCGGGCCTTACCTGGTCGCGGTGCATCCTTCGCTGCCGGTGAAGACACTGAAAGAACTGGTCGCCTACGCCCAGGCCAATCCGGACAAACTCTCCTACGGCTCGGCCGGCAACGGCAGCTCCACCCATCTGGCCTCGGCATTTTTTCTCGATGTGGCAAAAATCCAGATGCTGCATGTGCCTTACAAGGGCACCGGTCCCGCGCTTAACGACACCATTGCCGGCAATGTGCAGGTGATATTCGGCAGCGTCGCCGCCACGCTGCAGTTCGTGAAGTCCGGCCGCCTGCGCGCCCTTGCCGTGACCACACCGCAGCGCATTACCGCCGAGCCCGATGTGCCCACCGTCGCCGAGTCGGGTTACCCCAGCTACGAAGTGACCAACTGGAGCGGCCTGTCCGGCCCCAAGGGCCTGCCCCGGGACATCGTGCTGCGCCTCAATCGCGAGGTCAACGAGATCATCAAGGGCGCCGACGTGGCCAAGGTGCTCGCCGCCGACGGCCTCAGCCCGGCCGGGGGCACGTCCGAACGTTTTGCCGGCATCATCAGCACCGAGATCCCGCGCTGGGGTCGCGTGATCAAGTCATCGGGCATGAAAATAGATTGATCTTGCGCTTACAGTTAAGCCAATCCATGCAGCTGTCATTCCGAGCAAAGCGAGGAATCTGCTGTTGGGTCACACATGAAGCAGATTCCTCGGCCCTTGGCCTCGGAATGACAACGGGAGAGTGACACATGCACATCGGAATAGTCGGCCTCGGCCGCATGGGCGCGAACATGGCGCGGCGCCTCGCGCGCGGCGGTGCTGGCGTCAAGGTGAGCGGGCATGACCACAACGACTCGCTCGCCTCGCTGCTTGCCGCCGAACCGGGCTTTCACCCGGCCGACACGCTGCAGGCGCTGGTCGCCTCGCTCCCCGCGCCGCGCGTCATCTGGCTGATGCTGCCGGCGGGCGAGGCGACACAAGCAACCATAAACGAAACATCGTCGCTGCTCTCCGCAGGCGACATATTGGTCGACGGCGGCAATGCCAATTACAAGGACAGCCAGCGTCGCGCCGCGGAGTTGCAGAAAAAAGGCATCGCCTTTGTCGATGCCGGCGTGTCGGGCGGCGTCTGGGGCCTTGCCAACGGCTATTGCCTGATGCTGGGCGGCGACAAGGACGCGGTGGCGCGCGTCACGCCCTTCGTCAAGCTGCTCGCGCCCGCCCCCGACACCGGCTGGCTGCACTGCGGCCCCGCCGGCAGCGGCCACTTTGTCAAAATGGTCCACAACGGCATCGAGTACGGCATGATGCAGGCCCTCGCCGAGGGCTTTGCGCTGCTCGACGCGAAAAAAGATTTGAACCTCGACACCGCCGCCATAGGTGAATTGTGGCGTCACGGCAGCGTGGTGCGCTCCTGGCTGCTCGACCTCACCGCCGAAGCGCTACACAAGAACAGCAGCATGGCCGGCATCAAGCCGGTGGTCGCCGACTCGGGCGAAGGCCGCTGGGCTGTGGATGAAGCGGTGTCGCTGGGCGTACCGGCGCCGGTGATCGCCATGGCGCTGATGACGCGCTTTGCCAGCCAGGGCAAGGACGATTACGCCGCCAAGCTGCTGGCCATGATGCGCGCCGGGTTTGGCGGGCACGCGGTGCATAAAGAGTAATTACATCGCCAGGGCGTGTCGCTTTACATTCCGCCTCAGCCTCACGCCACCTGCGCAAGAGGCATAAGAATCTCGACGGATTCGAACGGCACGAGAATCGTCGCCTCTTCACCACGCTCGATCAAGCCCAGCTCCTCAAGTCGCGAAACATCGGTATGGACGTTGGAGTAATTGCGTTCCGCGGCCTTGGCCAGGGCATAAACGCTGCACGGGCCGACACGACGCAACGTGTCCAGAAGCTCCAGCCGCGCCGGCGTGAATTCCGAGAACAGCATTCGCGCCGATTCGAAGCTCAGGCGAAAATCCGGCGCTTGCCCCCGGCGTGCTGCCGCAACCTGCAGCCTCGCTGATCGAACCGCAGCGCCCCGCTTCGCCACCTCAATGATTGCCTTCATGCATCAGCCCCAGTCTGCGATGTCACGCTCAAAATCGTCGAACAATTTGTCGATGGTCGTGAAGGTATATTCCTCTTGCATTTCACCGATATGCCGGTGATCACCCTTCCCGCGCTCGTTGTCATAGCGCACCCGGCTGACATTGTCGGCACCGTAGTACAAACGATACTTAAACGAGTGCGTGCTCGGCGAAAGCGGCTCCAGAAGCTCCCAGACAACAACTTCAACGATGGCTCCATCGCTGCGGATTTCCTTGGTATGCGCAAGCAATACTGCCTTCATATATTGCATATTAACAATATAGGCACGAAATGTCCACCAGCACTACACGAACAGCGACACCCGGACGCACCACGCTTGTCGGATCAATTGTGCCGTCGCAGCGCCCAGGCCACATGCTCGCGTACCAGCGCCGAGGCATCATCGGCGCGCGCCTGCAGCGCGGCGATGACCGGCGAACTGGAAGGCGCGTTACCCAGACCCACGGCAAGATTGCGCGACCAGCGCTCGTAGCCGATGCGGTGGATGGCGCTGCCGGCGGTGCGTTCGAGAAACTCCTGCCCGCTCCAGGCAAACAAGCCGGTGAGTTCGGCCGCATCAAGGCCATGGCGGACGCGAAAATCCGGCTCGTCGCTGACCTGCGCATACTTGTTCCACGGACACACCAGCTGGCAGTCGTCGCAACCATAGACGCGATTGCCGATAAGCGGGCGCAACTCCAACGGGATGGAGCCCTTTAACTCGATGGTGAGATAGGAAATGCAGCGCCGCGCATCGAGTTCGCCCGGCGCGAGAATGGCTTGTGTCGGGCAGATGCTGATGCACTTGCTGCAACTGCCGCAATGTTCGCTCAGCGGCGCATCAACCGGCAGCGGCAGGTCGGTGTAGAGCTCACCGAGAAAAAACAGCGACCCGGCCTCGCGCGACAACAGCAGCGTGTGCTTGCCGCGCCAGCCGATGCCGGCCTTGACCGCGAGCTCCACTTCCATCACCGGCGCCGAATCGACGAACACGCGATGGCCGAAGTCGCCGACCTCGAGCTGGATGCGCTCGGCGAGTTGTTGCAAACGACCGCGCAACACCTTGTGGTAATCGCGGCCAAGGGCGTAACGCGCGACATAGGCCTTGTGCGGGTCACCGAGCACGCCCCAGGCCTCGGCCCCTTCGTCAGGGTGATGCTGGTAATCGAGGCGCACCGAAATCACCCGCAGCGTGCCCGGCACCAGTTCATGCGGGCGCGAGCGCCGCGTGCCATGCCTTGCCATATAATCCATTTCGCCGTGATAGCCCTTCGCCAACCATGCGGCGAGGCGTTGTTCCGCAACGGCGAGATCGCAATCGGCGATGCCGACCGCGCCGAATCCCAGCTCCCGCCCCCAGGCCTTGATGGCCGTGGCGAGCATCGCGTAATCAACCGACGGTTTTTTTTCTTGAGCCATCCCGAGCATCTTAAAGCCTTGCACCTGCACCTGCCCGACCTTGCCGCCACCGAGCGCCTCGGCGCGCAGCTGGCGCGGGTGCTGCGCCCGGGGCTGAAGATTTACCTCAGCGGTGACCTGGGCAGCGGCAAAACCACCCTGGTCCGCGCCCTGTTGCACGCCGCCGGCCATGCCGGACGGGTGAAAAGTCCGACTTATACACTGGTTGAACTTTATGTTATTTCTAAGTTATACTTGTACCACTTTGATTTTTATCGGTTCCGGGACCCTGAGGAGTGGCAGGATGCAGGTTTTCGCGATTACTTTGACGGCGCCGCGGTATGCCTCGTCGAGTGGCCGGAAAAAGCCGCGGGTCTGTTGCCCGAGGCAGACCTTGAGGTCGCGATTGCACTACCGAATGGACCGGATGGACGCAGCAACGAACAGGACGGCGGCCGCGACATTACGATCACCGCCACCAGTGCAGCAGGAGAAACTTGTCTAACCGCTTTGCAGCCCGCATCCTCCTCATAACGCACGTTGCGCTGCGTGTCCTCTTCTTCACTGTTGTTCCGCTGTTCCTGCTGACCTTTGCACTGCGCGCCATGTCCGCCGAGACCATCAAGGCGGTCCGCGTCTGGCCCTCGCCGGTCTACACCCGCATCACCCTCGAGTCCGCCGCGCCGATCAAGCACGAACTGCTGTCGGTAAAAAATCCCGAGCGCCTGGTGCTCGACCTCGAGAATGTCGATTTCGCCAGCGTGCAGCAGGAACTCGCCGGCAAGCTCTCGCCCGACGATCCGTTCATCGCCGCCATGCGCGCAGGCCGTTACAAGCCCGGCGTGGTGCGCGTGGTGTTCGACCTCAAGGGTGAGGTCAAGCCGCAGATTTTTACGCTCAAACCGGTAGGCGAATACGGCCACCGCCTGGTGCTGGACGTCTACCCCCTGGTTGCGCTTGACCCGCTGATGGCCTTGCTCGACAAGGCCGGGGCGACGACGCCGCCGACGACGGATAAAAAGCCCGAAACCGCTGCAGCGGCACCCGCCCCTGAAAACAAGGCGGCCGACGCCAAGTTGGATGCCAAAACGGATACGACGCGACCGTCGGTGGTGCGCCTGATCACCGTTGTCATCGACCCCGGCCACGGCGGCGAGGATCCGGGCGCGGTCGGCGCCCACGGCAGCCACGAAAAAAACATCACCCTGACCATCGCGCGCAAACTCAAGGCGGTGATCGACGCCGAGCCGAACATGCGCGCCGTGCTGACGCGCGACGGCGATTTCTACCTCGCCCTCGGCGCGCGCGTGGAAAAGGCGCGCCGCGTCAGGGCCGACCTGTTTGTTTCGGTGCATGCCGACGCCTTCATCAAGCCGCATGCGCGCGGCTCCTCGGTGTTCGTGCTGTCCGAGCGCGGCGCCACCTCGAGCGCGGCAAAATGGCTGGCGAAAAAGGAAAACGACGCCGACTTGATCGGCGGTGTCAACATCGCGGTGAAAGACCGCTTCCTCGCGCAGACCCTGCTTGACCTGTCACAGACGGCGCAGATCAACGACAGCCTCAAGCTCGGACGTTCGGTGCTCTCGGAACTGGGCGGCATCAACACCCTGCACAAGGCGCAGGTGGAGCAGGCGAGTTTTGCCGTGCTCAAGGCGCCCGACATTCCCTCCATCCTGATCGAGACGGCGTTCATCAGCAACCCGGAAGAGGAAAAGCGCCTCAACGACGAGGGCTACCAGGAACAAATGGCGCAGGCGATTTTCAAGGGCATCAAGCGCTACTTCGCGAAAAACCCGCCGCTGTCGCGGCCGTCGGTACTCTCCGAATCGCCGGTGCTCAGTCCGGCACGCGCGAGACTAGCCGCCAACTAGACCAACCCGCCCGGGCCAGGCTCGCGGCAATCGATAAAACCAGGGGCGCCCGCCCAATTACAATCAGGCCTTGCGCATTTTCTCGCGCACAAAAGCGATCACCAGCGGAACCAGCGACAGGCCGATGATGACAAGGATCACCAGCGTCAGGTTGTTGCGGATGATCGGCAGGTTTCCAAAGTAGAACCCGGCATAGACCAGCGATCCCACCCACAGCAGCGCCCCAAACACGTTGTAGGCGGCAAAGCGCGCGTAGGTCATGCTGCCGATGCCGGCGACAAAGGGCGCAAAGGTGCGCAGGAAGGGCAGGAAGCGCGCGATGACGATGGTCTTGCCGCCGTGCTTTTCGTAAAAGGCGTGGGTACGGTCAAGGGCCTTGCGGTTGAACCAGCGCGAGTCCTCCCAGTGGAACACCTTGGGACCGAGGTAATTGCCGACGGCGTAGTTGACGCTGTCACCGAGGATCGCCGCCACCACCAATACCAGCACCAGCGAATGCACGTTCATGCCCGACACGGCCCACAGCGCCCCGGCCACGAACAGCAGCGAGTCGCCGGGCAGGAAGGGCATCACCACCAGGCCGGTCTCGACAAAAATAATCAGGAACAGGATGGCATAGACCCAGCTGCCATACTGCGCCAGCAGCGCGGCGAGGTGCTTGTCAAGATGGAGCAAGAGGTCCATCACGTGCAGCAAGAAATCCATTAATGCCTTTCTGTAATTTTCGCCGCACAGCTCCCGTATGCTACGCTGTGATTCCGAGGCTGAAAGCCGAGGAATCTGCTGTTTTCCCTGATGCAAAGCAGATTCCTCACTGCGTTCGGAATGACAATTTCCGGGAGCGCCGCGCTCGCCAGACCCAGCGAACGTTATGGCGTTTCGAAGACCCGCATTCTACCGGCTGTATAATTATTCCTCCCGTCGATTTGGGTGAATTTGCGCAATATCGCTCAATCGCCCCGTACCCCATGCCCGCAATCCACCTCCTTCCCGACACCCTGATCAGCCAGATTGCCGCCGGCGA
>CAMAWC010000112.1 GCA_945861875.1 Bordetella parapertussis | reverse complement strand
GAAATTCGCACCGCCCGGCTACACGGTGGAAGTCATTCCGTTTGAAAGCCCGACCGATGGCAAGAACGCAGTGCTCACTGGCACGGTGGATACCTGCATTCATGGGATCGCCGCGTTCTACCTGGGTGCTGCCGCCGGGGAACCGGTGGTAATCGTCGCCAACGCGACCAACCGCGGCATGGGCATCATTGCCAACGCGAAGTCGGATATTAAGTCCATCAAGGACCTGAGGGGCAAGAAGGTCGCTATCTGGCCAGGCTCGACGCAAGAGGCTGTGATCCTTGAACGCCTCAGGATGGAAGGGATGTCGATCAAAGATATACAGAACATCCGGCTGTCATTCAGCGACATGCCGGCAGCACTGGAACGCGGCGATGTGGACGCCTATGTCGGCGCGGAACCCGCGCCGGGCATCAGCCTGGCGAAGGGCGTCGGGCGACTGGTGGAGTACCCCTACTCGACCCCTATCGGTTCGCTCAACATGATCCTCTCGGCTAGCGAGAAGCTGATCAAAGAGAACCCCGCCCGCCTCAAGATGGTCGTCGAGATGCACAAGAAGGCGACCGATTATGCAATGGCAAACCGGCCGCAGATGGTCGAAGTTGCGATGAAGGCGCTCGGGCAGCAGCGACCCTCAATCGAACTGGCTGTCCCGAACGTCGAGCTTTCATGGAAGCTGGACGATGTGTTTGTCACGCGCGCCAAGGCTTATCTGAAAGTGATGCACGACAACAAGCAAATCCGACAGATACCGGATTTCGACCGCCACATCACCCACAAATTCGTCGCGTAGGAACAGACGCCGCACGATGAACGAACTGACCCGGAACGCACCGCCAGACCCGATATCCCTTGCCTCACATAAAGACGCTTCCGCGAAAATTGCGCGCCGCCGTCGCTTGCGTGATCGCATCAGTGGTATCGCCCTCGGCGCCGGCTTCCCGATCTTGCTGGTAATACTTTGGGACCTGGCCGTTCGCTACACGGGCACACGGCTTATCCCAAGCCCGCGTGAAGTCGCCGTGATGATGTACGACTTCAGTTTCGGTGGAATTTACGACGACGCGTTCAGCGGGACAATTCTTACCCACGTACAGAAGTCGATGGAGCGGGTATATGGCGGCTTCTTGCTGGCGGCAGCGCTCGGCATACCGATCGGGCTGATGATCGGGCGAATCAAGCTCCTGCGGCAGATGCTCGATCCTACAATCTCACTGCTGCGCCCGATTCCCGTGACTGCTTGGTTGCCCCTTTCCATGATCTTCTTCGGCTTGGGCCCGAATGCCGCGATCTTTCTGGTATTTCTCGGCGCGTTCTTCCCAATCATGCTGAACACTGTCTTCGGCGTGCGATCCGTCGATCCGCGATTGTTTGAAGCCGCCTCCATGCTGGGCTGCTCCGGCTCGGCAATGTTCCGGCAGATTGTGCTGCCAGCGTCCCTGCCGGCAATTTTCAACGGACTTCGCCTCGGCCACGGGTTTGCCTGGATCCTGATTGTGGTCGGCGAAATGACGGGCGTACCGACCGGCCTCGGGTCCGTGATCATGGATGGGCGCAACCTTTCGCGCACCGATCTGGCGATCGTTGGCATGATTGTGATCGGCGTACTGGGTTTCGCGACCGACTGGTTGATCGTAATGCTGAACAACCGTCTCCTGGCATGGAGTCCCCAGCACCATGAATAATGCCGCAATGAAGGCGACACGCCCCACACTCGCGATCAACCACGTAGCTAAATACTTTGACCTGAAGGGCAGCAGTGTGGAAGCCCTGCGCGATATTAATCTGACAATCAACAAAGGGGAATTCGTCTGCCTGATCGGCGCTTCGGGCTGTGGAAAATCCACGTTGTTACGGATTATTGCGGGCTTCGAGAAGGCATCCTCCGGCACCGTCGAGATGTACGGTACGCCCATAACGGGACCAGGCCCGGAACGCGGCATGGTATTCCAGGATTTCGCGCTGTTTCCTTGGCTTACGGTGCGGCAAAATATCGCCTTCGGTCCCAGGCAGCGCGGCCTGGCGAAAGACAAGATCGATGAGATATCAGGGCGCTATACCGAGATGGTGGGACTGGCCAAGTTCGCCGACTACTATCCAAGCCAGCTATCCGGCGGCATGAAACAGCGCGTAGCGATCGCGCGAGTTCTGGCCAACGACGCCGACATCCTGTTGATGGACGAACCGTTCGGCGCACTCGATGCGCTCACTCGCGAGAAAATGCAGCAGGAACTGCTGGAAATCTGGCAACGCACCAAGGCGACCGTAGTATTCGTCACGCATTCCGTCGAAGAGGCGGTGGTGCTTGCCGATCGCGTCGTGGTGATGACGGCGAGCCCTGGACGCGTTGAAGACGACAGCCGCATCGCACTCGCGCGCCCTCGCGACTTTTCAGCAATGGATTTCAACCAAGTGCGGCGCGACATCACAGAGCGCATCACCAGCCATCTGACCACCGGCAAAACTGTTGCGAAAGCAGCCTAGTACTGGACACCGTCGGTGCGCCATGGGGCGAGGAAGGCCTGGCGAACAGGAGGGTAACGGAGTCCAAGGTCTCCAGCCTCATTGAAGCCAGCTGCGGAGCGCGCAAGAACTTAATGTCCCTAACGCCAACGTTTACGCGCATCGGTCGAGGATGCATGCGATTGCATCGACGCCGATTCGGTGATAACCGCACCAGGTGCTGTTGAGTTGAGCTGTTTATGCCTCAACCCGGAGAATGCCCTATCCCCTCGGAATCAAGGCCCAGCAGTCAAACTCTAGCTTCATCGTGGGGGCGACAAAGCCGGCTACTTGCACCGTTGTACTGCAGGGCAGGTCCTTGCCAAAATATTCGTGAATGATCGGGTTGATGGCGTCTTGATCGCTAATCTCCTTGAGATATCGTGTGATCTTCACGATATTCCTGAAGCTGCCACCCGCTTCTTTGACAATAGTTCCGATTTTGTCTAGCGCACGCCTTGCTTGTATCCCTGCATCATCAGGCAGTATCCATTCTTCTGGCACATGTGGATGACTGTGCACGGGAGGCATCGGTCCCATGCCGGAAATGATCAGTAAATCAGCGCCAGGCAAAGCGATCTTTATACCGGGGACGTAGGGCGTGTTGTGCTCGACCATCGCGGGCCACGGACTGATGACTGTCTTTTCCATAATCTATTCCACCATTTGTTAGCAACGGTATTCTTTTAAGCTGGACAACTGGGAACTGTCGTTGCCAGGCGGGACATTAATCAACTTTTGCGCCAGACTCTTTCGCAACGCGAGTCCACTTGGCGATTTCACTACTGATGCGAAGCCCGAACTGGGACGGTGTTCCCCCGGCTGGCTCCAGCCCATTTTTGCGCATCAGTTCTCGAAATTCATTGCCATTCACAATTTTGTCTATCGTTGTGGCAAGTTTTTCGACGATCTCTTTCGGTGTACCAGCCGGCGCCAGCAAGCCGTACCAGGTTACGACGTCAAATCCCGGCAAAGTTTCCGACATTGCAGGGGTATCCGGAATCAGATTAGACCTATTCAGTGTCGTAACACCCAGCAGCCTTAGTTTTCCTGCCTGAACGTGGGATAGCACAGTGCTTGGGCTGGAAAAGACGAGTTGTACCTCTCCTGCCAGCACCGCTGTGGTAACGGGCGCGCCGCCTTTGTAGGGCACGTGCACGATATCCACACCCGCCATGAGTTTGAACATCTCGCCAGCAAGGTGAAAGCCACTGCCATTGCTGGCGGATCCAAAATTAATCTTACCTGGCGCGCTCTTGGCGTATGCAATTAGCTGCTTCACATCCTGGGCTGGAACTGAAGGATGTACAACAAGAACGAAGGGCCCCTGGGCTATAGGGGCTATCGGGGAAAAATCTTTTACTGTGTCATACGGTAGCTTGGGATAAATCGCCGGGTTGATGGAATGCTGCGAAGCCGTCACCAATAAGGTGTAGCCATCTGGATTGGCACGCGCCACGGCCTCGGACCCGATTACCGTTCCACCCCCGGGCCTGTTTTCCATGATGAACGGTTGATCCAGCTCCTGGCGCAGCCGCTCCAGCAGGGGTCTCGCCACAACATCAACCGCTCCACCTGCAGGAAAAGGATTGATAACCCGTACCGGACGTGACGGATACGTCTGGCCAAGAGCGGGCAGGGATAGACTCACAACAGTGAACGCAATGATTAAACGATAGATCATCTATAATCTTTTCGATAAATTATCTGCAGCAACCGCTGCTTAGCGGCACATGCCTATAACGCGTGCCGGGGCCCCGGTTCCATGACCAAGGCGCATTGCCCCCACCATCACCATACACGTGCCGTTACGCGATGCTTCAGAGAGCTTGTCAAGATTGGTGGCATTTTCTACCAGCAACACCCCTCGCTGCAGTAGTCGTACATGCCCATGCAAGGCGTTAGTGCGTTTGTCGTCATCACCATGCGCCACTTGCCCGGTTTCTACCGCAATATTGTCAATGATGATGCCGCTCAGTTTTATCTTTCGACGGTCGAGCTCTTCGATCAACCTGTCAGTCGCTTTGCGGCTGAATCCTGGGTGGTTAAACCCATTCACATATGGGGATTTTGGTACTGAGGGTTCGAGTGTGAAAAACTGCGACCAGCCGAGGTTCACGACCAGCCAACTTCCATCCGTAATTTTCCCGACTATCCCATCAATATCCGCTGGTGTTATGACGGCAGGAGAAGTATCAGAAAAATTGGTCACATTTTTGTCGGGACTCGGTTTGCCCGCATTTTTTTGGAGTTCTTTGCGCACACGCTCGGAAATGTCCAGCATGACGACCGGTCCAACGAGTCGCGCAGCATCAATTTGATGCGCTTCTTGACGAGCATCCGCGGGCGCTTGTCCTGGCTCTTGTGATCCTGGATTGTTTAAGAAATGGCTAGGGGCATCCATGTGAGTTCCCTGATGCTCCCAAAGCGTGATCCGACCCGATTCAATATTTCCATGATTGGTGGGGATCTGTCGCAACCACAAAACAGCCTGCTCTCCGTAAATAGGATACGGTTTCAGGTTGGTCAAGGGCTTGTTAAGGTCGGGACGAACGGGGTTGTCGGCTAGCGCTTGATAGGTCGGAATAGGGTGCGTCAAGTCGAACACAGTACCGGGATTTAGGCTGACACAGCCACCAGCTAAGAGGGCGAATAGCGACAGCATGGACACGGAAGCCAGCGGGACGCCACTGAATTGTTTTTTCCCCGCATCATCTGAATTCCATCTGCTAGACTGATTCATGTGCCATCCTCTACGATTATTGGTGGATTTCCCTGCAGGCTACCCTGCGCCTGGGCAGGAAGGCGACACCGCCAGAACATCGAAGTTATCACATCCCCCATCTCAAGTGGATTTAAACCATGGCTCTTTCATTTCATCACAGTACAGTAGCCCCAATCGCGACCCAGTCTGGTATTAGCAAGCAAGCTCTGCTGGATAGCCGAAGGGTGCCTGGCATCAAGGTCGAGGTTTCAAGAATCGTTATTTCCGCATCGGCCAGATGGAACGCTACGGTAGCGGAAACTGATCTCGCCTGGTTCCAGGTTTTACAGGGAGATGTTCAATTGCAGCACAATGGCCAGGTAAGCCAATTAGATGATAGCCATGTCGTGTTACTGCCGCCGGGCTCGCAGGCGACACTTCAATCTTCAGGCGGTGCTGTATTGCTGCACGCCACAGTACCTGGTTATCTGAATCTTGATGCCCAGAGCCCTTTGGCAGCCGCATCGGGTATCCGTATCGTCGACTGGACCCGCGAGCCCATCCTTTTGTCGGAGCACGATGCCAGGAAGCGAGTTTATCTGGTGACGCCAACGCTTAGCGGAACCAAAGCAATCAAAGGCGAGATGATCATCTATCCTCCCGGGACCGAGGCAGCCAATCATCATCATGAAGGTGCCGCGCATTTTATGTACATCCTTGCCGGCCAAGGCACTTGCTATGCAAGCGAACAACCGTTTGCAGTTCGTGAAGGCGATATCGTTTATTACGCTGATGCTGAACGGCACTATCTGCGCAGCGATGATGCGGTCGAGATGCGGTTCGTGGAATTTTTTGTTCCTGGGAAATACAAGACGGTGTGGGCGCCAAACGCAAGCGTCTGCACCTGGTTACCTACGGGGAAAAATATTCTGGGCGAAGCTGCGGTTCGGCATATTCAAGCGCATAGCTCTGCTGCCCCAAGCGCCGATATTTAGTGCGCCAGCGTTCGAAATAAGCACACGAAGAAAGTGACATTGCACAGGTTCTGCTTTGCTAAGCGTGTATTCTCCGCAGAGCGAGCATGCGCATTGAACGAGGCTTTGCCCCGAATATTTCCGGCGCAGTCGTGAGTATCCGGATCGACTTCCCTGCCGTTTCCGAACGCATCACCACACAATTGAACGCACTTCCATGACGACTTCCAGGCCCGCGGTTCCCGCATCGTTCTTTGGTATGGTGCTGGGTCTGGTGGGCCTGGGCGACTGCTGGCGCGTAGCGGCCATGGCCTGGGGTTATTCGCACGCCATTGACGAGATCGTCATGGGTGTGGCGTTTTTAGTCTGGCTGCTGGTGCTGATTCTGTACATCGGCAAGTGGTTCTGGGCCCGCGATGAGGCCATCGCCGAATTAAATCATCCCGTGCAGAGTTGCTTCATCGGATTGAGCGGCGTCGCGACCATGCTGGCGGCGGTGTCTGTCGCGCCGCCGCACAGCACCGGTCTGCCCCTGGCGCTTGCCGTTGTGGGCGCAGTGGTAACGCAAGCCTACGGCGTGTACTTCACTGCGCGTCACTGGAGGGGGGGGCGCGAACTGGAAACCGCTTCGCCGGCGCTTTATCTGCCGACGGTGGCGGGCAACTTCGTCAGCGCCTTTGTGGCGGGCTATTTCGGGTATGAAACCCTCGGACAGTTGTTCCTGGGCGCGGGCATGTTTTCGTGGCTGGCCCTGGAGTCGTTGATCACGCATCGACTTTCGTTCGTCAAGGCGATGGCGCCGCCACTCAGACCTGCCATGGGGATCATGCTGGCGCCCCCTGTGGTTGGTTGCTTGGCCTATCTGTTCGTCACGGGTGGAATGTCGGGTGGCAAGCCGGACTTGTTTGCGCAGGCTTTGCTCGGTTATGGGTTGCTGCAGCTTGCGCTGTTGTTGTGCTTGCTGCCGTGGATTGCAAAGCAGCCGTTCGCCGCCTCGTACTGGGCTTTCAGCTTTGGCGTGACGGCGCTGGCCTTCGACGCGATTGTTTTCATGCTGCGTGGGCAGACGGGTTATATCGAGTGGCTGGCACCGGTGTTGTTCGTGCTGGCCAACGTGACGATGGTCATTCTCATCCTGGGCACGCTATGGCGACTGGCCCAGGGAAAGCTGCTGGCGCCGCGAATCACCGCGCAACCTGTGTGATCTCTCCGCAATTCATGACTATCGGTCTTCGCAGTTGCACCGTCATTGCGACGAATAGCCTTAAACCGCGAGGCCAAACGCCGCGGCGGGAAGCGGATGCGGCCATCCCTTGCTACAAATCTTCGCTGACGCGTTCCAGAAAGCGCAGCACAATGGCCTTGTCTGTTCTTTTCAGCAGCCATAACCGAAGTGTTTGACGGTGGTCCGTGTTTGAATTTCCTATACGCTTAGGGGGTTACTATCTCTTCTCTTATCTCTTCGCTGCTGCGCACGGCGAGGCGTATCTTCGAGGGTAATGTGTTGGTGCCCGGCGCCCTGTACGCGGCTTGAGTGCGGGCCGAAGAACCGCGCTGAGTTCCCTCATTTTGGAGTGATTTTGAAAAACCTGACTTACAAGCTGTGCGTTTCCCTTGCCCTTTCGCTGTGCTGCGCCGCGGGCCTTCGCGCCGCCGATGCCAATCCCTGGCCGGCGCAGCCGGTGACCATCGTGGTGCCGTTTGCCGCCGGCGGGAACACCGACCTGATGGCCCGCATCGCGGCTGAGAATCTTGCCAAGGCTTTCGGTAAATCCTTTCTCGTGGAAAATCGGCTGGGCGCCGGCGGCACCATTGCCGCCGACTATGTGGCGCGTGCCAAGCCGGATGGTTACACGCTGTTCATGGGAACGCTGACGCAGATTTCCACGGCGCCCTTTACCAACAAAATCCAGTACGACCCGATACGTGATTTTGTGCCCATCGTCAATGTTGGCGGCAATCCTTTTGTCATCGCCGCGGGTGGCAGGCGCGGTTTCAAGTCCATCGCCGACCTGGTCAGGTTCGGCAAGGAAAATCCGGGTGCGCTCAATGTCGGCCATGCCGGTGTCGGCGGCCTGACGCATTTGTCGGCGGTGCTGTTCCTGCGCCGCGCCGGACTGGAAGCGGCGATGATCCCCTACAAGGGCGGTTCGCTTGTGCTCAACGATGTGCTTGGTGGTCAGATCGACATGTATTCGGGCAACCTGTCCGAAGTGCTGCCGCATGCGAAAGGCGGCAAGCTGAGCTTACTGGCGGTGTCCAGCGACCGGCGGCTCAGGCAATTGCCCGATGTGCCGACGCTGGCCGAAACCTATCCGGGACATGTCGTTGAAACCTGGAACGGCCTGCTCGGCCCGGCGGCGATGCCGCAGGAGGTGGTCGACAGGATCGCCGCGGAGATGTCCAAGGCGCTGGCAAGTCCGGAAGTGCAGGCGCGCATGCAGGCCGCGGGCATCACCCCCATCTTTGAAGTGAAACAGGCGTTCGCACAACGCATCCAGAACGACATCACCAGGTGGAAGCCGATTCTCGAGCAGGCGGGCATCAAACCCGAGTAAGCTGACGCGCGAATGTTGCAGCGGTTTTCGCCGCAAGCACGAACCAGCAGCGCCTATCATGGAGAAAGGGAATCCATGTTTCACGCATTGATAAGGTCCGGATCGGTCGCTGCGTGCATCAGGGCCGGCCTGCCCGGCCTAATCCATACGCGCCATCGTCGCCTTTGCACCGGGGGGGCATTGCCGATGGCATCGGTTTCGATCCGACGCCGGCCAGCGCCGCCGAATTTGCCGGCAACATGAAAAAGGAAGTCGGCAAACGACTTCTATCGGCCAGGCACGTGAAATTAGGGGGGGGATTGATTTTCCTATCGCTGCCTTGCCCGACGTACCGGTGGGCCGGCCTGCCGCGGAAAGGACTTGGGTCCGCGTGCACGATATGGCAGACTTTGGCCTGCGCGTGGCCGCGGCGGATTTTGTGCATCCGGATGTTCGTAAATGATCACCCGGCAATTGTCCGAACCAGGCGGTGCCGTCCGTTCTTTCGTCCATTGCCGCCGCGGTAGCCCATTCACAAGGCCGGCATCACGCCGGATGGATCACGGAGTGTCGATGAAGTTCGAAAAAGACAGGGTCATCATTGTTGGCGCGGGGCCGGTGGGTATGGTCTGCGCGCTGGGCCTCAATCGCGCAGGCATCAAGGTCACCGTTCTGGAACTTGAGCCGGCTCCGGTTGAGGACCAGCGCGCCGCCTCTCTGCACCCTCCCACGGTGGAAATGCTCGATCGCCTTGGTATTGCCGGGGACATCATTCCGCTGGGACTGGTTTCGAGCAAATATCATTTCAGGGACCGCGTGAGCGGCGAACTGATCGCCGAATTCGACCTGTCCTCCCTCAAGGATGAGGTGCCCTTCCCTTACGTCCTGCAGTATGAACAATATAAGCTCACCCACGACATTTCGCAGAAGTTCGCCGACGAATCGGACTTTGACGTGCGTTTTTCAAGACGCGTGACCGACATCCGCATCCTCGATGACCGTGTTGAGGTCGAGGCGCAGGGGCCGGCGGGAAAGGAAACCTTCGTCGCCGGCTGGTTGGTGGGTGCCGACGGCGGACGCAGCACCGTACGGCACGCCGCCGATATCGAGTTCGAAGGCTTCACCTACCCCGAACGCTTCATCAAGATCGCCACCGCGTTCGACTTCCAGAAATATCGTCCTGAATACGTATATCGCAAATATCTCTCCGATCCGGAGGAGTGGTGCAATCTGTTCAAGGTCACGGGTAAAAGAGATCCGGGCCTGTGGCGCACCATCCTGCCGACGCGCGTGGACGAGACCGAAGAGCAGGCGCTCGAGCCGGAGGCCGTCGAGGCGCGGTTGCAGAAGTTCTTTCCCAAGGAAGGCCGCTACGAGATCGAGTATGTCAACGTCTACAGCGTCAGCCAGCGGGTGGCGGAGACGTTCCGCAAGGGACGGGTGCTGCTGGTCGGGGATGCGGCGCATGTCAACAATCCGATCGGCGGCATGGGCATGAACGGCGGCATCCACGACGCGATCAATCTGTGCGGGAAGCTCCCGGGCGTGATGCGCGGGCAAGCCGACGCGGCTGTGCTGGACCGCTACAGCCGGCAGCGGCGCAAGGTGGCGAGCGACTACGTGCAGGCGCAGACGATCAGCAACAAGAAGATGATGGAAGCGCGCGACCCGGCGGTGCGCAGGCGCAACTTCGACGAGCTGCGACGGACCGCGGAAAATCCGGACACGGCAAAGGCCTACATGCGCAATGCGGCGCTGATCGCGTCGCTGGAGGCGGCAGCGGCGGTGCAGTAGCGTATTGAGTAATTATCAAGACTGGCAATCAGACAAGGTGAAGAATTAGTATCCGCGGGCTTCGGCTATAGGCAATATTAAGAATTGTCGGTGTTGTCCCGGATTCCGGGACGCTGCGCGGCACCGGCCGCAATCAGGGGCGAAGTTGAAATTGCCGTTGTATCATCCGGCGACGGTACGCCGGGACCGGGCCAGGTGCAGGTCTGTGCTTTTCACCGGTTCTA